>JBDLWC010000092.1:0-5386 GCA_039804485.1 Verrucomicrobiota bacterium | reverse complement strand
CCGGCCTCGGCAAGCTCGTCCTCGTGCACCGCAAGGCTCGCCAGGGCCGCAACCCTGCCACCGGCGAAACCATCCAGATCAAGGCCAAGAAGGTCGTGAAGTTCCGCGTGGCCAAGGCCGCCAAGGACGCGATCCTCGGCGCCAAGTAATCTCTCACGAGATTCACGCCAAAAGGCGCTCCTCACGGAGCGCCTTTTTTGTTGGGCGTGTTTCTCGCGCGGACGCGCGCGGCAAGCGGCACGGTTTTTCTTGCACGCCTGCGTGGTCGCGGAGTGAATGCCTGTCCGCAATCCGCCCGGGTGGCGAAATGGCAGCCGCAGCGGACTCAAAATCCGCCGCCCTCTAAAGGCGTGAAGGTTCGAGTCCTTTCCCGGGCACTTGCGGAACGCGGACGTTCAGCGCGCGAAGGCGACGGCGCCGAGCGCGACCGAAGCCAAAGCGAGGACCAACACCATGGCGCACCCGCGCTTGGAAAGCCTCTCCTTGTAAGAAAGCCCGCTGCCGGGAAGCCCGACGGTGGCGTCGACCCGGTCCTTGCGCACGTTGATGGTCGCGCCCGGACGTCCGGCGGAAAGCGAAGTCCCCGTCTTCGAGAGGTTGATCCGCAGGAACCTGCCGAGCGGGATGACTTTACGGAAGCGGAAGAAGCCCATCGCGAGCCATCGTGGCCGAGGTCCGGAGTCAGGCAAGCGCCGCCTGCCAGGCCGGCGTCCTCTTTCTTATGACACTCTGCAACGCAGGTCCCGCTTGCCATCCGCCGGGCATCCGGCCATGGTATCGGCAGTTCATTAACAGACGCATCACGAGCAGGGCGGCCCAAAGCCTACCCTGCACCAACCGAGCCCTTCCGGGCCACGGTGGTCATCGGAGCCGCAAGGCTCCGAGATGAGAGCCTCAAGGCTAAAAAAACAGTCCCCTCAGAGGATTGATCGTGCTGCGCGTCCCTTTCACCGCCGCCCACATGATCGACACCCAAGACACCGCCGCCCCCAAGCTGTCCATCCGCGTCAGCGAGGACAACCGCCTGCACCACCTCTGGAACAACAACGGGACCTGGTGGCTGCACTACACCGAACACCTCGCGGATTTCACCAAGCGACGTGTCCGGCGTTCACTGCGCACCCATGACCTCGAACTGGCCATCCGTCGACGCGACGAAGCGCTGGGCTCGGTCGCCGCCTGAACGTCATGACCCTGACCTGGCTCCTGGCGATCGTCGCCTTCCACTGGCTCGCCGCCCGGCGGCTCTGACTAGAACCGCGCGCCGATACGGCCGGCGAGACCCCAGGTCGCGCCGGGCTGGAAAGAGGCCTGGGTTTCGCCCGCATGCTTGAAACTGTGGCGGGCGAAGGGAACCCACTCGAACTGTCCGCGGACGAACCACGTCCCCGTCGGCTCGAGGAACTGCGTCACCCCGAAACGCACCGGCACCTCGCCGACAGCGACGGCGCGCGCCCCGTAGGCGGCCTCCGAAAGCCGGAAATTCAATGTCTCGTAAGCGACCAGCAGGTCGACCGTCGTCGCGCGATCGCCCCTTGGGAAGCCGCGGAAGATGATGCCGTTCTGCAGGCCGGTCGCGCGCAGCTCGACTTCGGCGTAACGGCACGGACGCCACACCGCCTTGACGTAAGGCACGGGCAGGATCGAATTCTCGAAGCGGTCCTGGAACATCACGCCGAGCGCCAGATCGGTCTCGGCATCGGGCTGCCAGCGGACGGCGCCGCCGAGTCCCCAGCGGAAACCATCGGCCAAGCCGAGCGTGTCTTCGGCCGCCCACTCCAGCCCATAGATGGCCTGGAAAGCATATCGGGCGTTATACCGCCACTGCCGGAAACCGGAAAAAATCAGATCCTGCGTGTCTCCGTAAGAGCGGTCCGTCCCGGCGATCGCGCCCGAGAAGCGCTGGGAGTAACGGTACCACTCCAGGTCATAAGCCCGGTCGGCTTCCTGATAGATGACCTCCACGCCCTCCCGAGAACGGCCGAACTTGCCGTCGGAGCCGGCGGAACCCGAAATCGAGTCGTCACCGCGCCGCTGCCAGTCGCCCATGACCATCCACGGCTTGGGGGACTCGGCCGAAAAGCCAAAACAAGGCAGGCCTAAAAATGAACAAAGGAGCGCGGTTTGCTTAACTTTAGACAGATGATTCATCCTAATAATGTGATTTTGCCAATAAAACCCACCTTGGCAAGCAGGATGGACCTCTGGTCAATTTATGGCACAAAACGTGCTTAATAATCCGCATGATGCTTATTTCTGCCGCCGTCTCCCCCAATGCCGCCGACAATGTCTGGGTCCTCATCAGCACGGCGCTCGTTCTGATGATGTGTATTCCAGGACTCTTCCTCTTCTACGGCGGCTTGGTTCGGAGCAAAAACGTCCTGTCGATCGCCGCCCAGTGCCTGGCCCTCACCGCCATGGGAATCCTGATGTGGTGGGCCTTCGGTTACAGCTTGGTCTTCGGCAAGAACTTCGGCGGCGGCTTCCTCGGCCACCTCTTCGGCGGCAGCGAGCATTTCGGTTTCGCCGGCCTCGGCATCAGCCCCGACGCGGCCTACGCCCCCGGCATTTCCTCCACGGTGTTCGCCCTCTTCCAGGCGATGTTCGCCGCGATCACCCCTGCCCTCATCATCGGGGCCGTCGCCGAGCGCATGAAGTTCTCGGCGGTGATGCTCTTCTCCTTCCTCTGGACCGTCTTCGTCTACTACCCCGTCGCGCATGCGGTCTGGGGCGCGACGGGTGATTTCGCCGGCCTCGCCAACCCTGCGGCGACCTTCAAGGCGGCGGACTTCGCCGGCGGTATCGTGGTGCACATGACTTCGGGTTGGTCGGCGCTGCTCTTGTGCGTCCTGGTCGGACCGCGCAGCGGCTTCGGCAAGCGGGCCATGCCTCCGCACAGCATGGTGCTCTGCGTCATCGGCACCGGCCTGCTTTGGGCCGGCTGGTATGGTTTCAACGCCGGTTCGGCCTTGGCGGCGGATGGCGTCGCCCTGCAGGCCTTCCTCACCACCACGCTGGGGGCGTCCGCGGCCACCATCGCCTGGGCCGTCGTCGAAAAACTCCACCGCGGCAAGATCTCCGTCCTCGGCCTTTGTTCCGGCGCCATCGCCGGCCTCGCCACCGTCACCAACGCCGCCGGCTTCGTCTCGGGCGGCGGAGCCCTGCTCATCGGCGTCCTCGCCGGCGTCATCTCCTACTGGGCCTGCTCCGCGCTGAAGCCTCGCCTCGGCTACGACGACGCCCTCGACACTTTCGGCGTCCACGGCATCGGCGGAACCATCGGGGCCTTGGCCACCGCTCTCCTGATGAACGCCTCCGTCAACGAGGCCGGAGGCAAGCTGGTCGGCAACGGCCTGCTCACCGGGCAGCTCGTCGCCATGCTGGTCTGCATCGTGCTCTCCTTGGCCATGACGTGGATCATCGCCAAGCTCGTGGCCGCGACCATCGGTCTGCGCCCCTCGGAGGAAGCAGAAGCCCAGGGACTCGACATCGCCGACCACGGCGAAGAAGGCTACAATCAGAACTAAAGGGGGCGGAAGCGGCCAGACGGCCTCCGGCTTGCTGATTTTACAGCAAGCGAGGCCGTGGCTTAGTTCTTTTTTAAGCACATTTAGGGCATCGGTTGGCAAGGACGTCATTGGCACGGGGGTTGCGATAGGCCTCTCGCCATGAAATCCCTGCTACGAACTCTCACCATCCTCGCCCTGGCGGCAGTGCCTTACCTGTCGTCGGCGCAGAACGCTCCGGCCCCTGCGGCCGAACCCGCCAAAGTCGAAGCGGCCAAGGCCGCTCCGGCCGCTCCCGCGCTCGACCAGCGCGTGGCCGACCTGGAGGCTTACGTCAACAACACCGGCCCCAAGGCTGGAGATGATAAAGTCGCCGCCGGCGCCATCGCCGCTTCCGCCGGCCCTGGCCACAACGCCTTCATCATGATCTGCGCCGCCCTGGTGCTGTTCATGACCTTGCCCGGCCTGTTCCTCTTCTACGGCGGTCTGGTGCGCTCGAAGAACATCCTCTCGGTCGTCGCGCAGTGCTTCGGCCTGGCGGGACTCGTCACGATCCTCTGGTGGGCCGTGGGTTACTCCCTGGTCTTCGGCAAGAGCTTCGACGGGACCTTCCTCGGCAAGTTCTTCGGCGGCAGCGAATTCTTCTTCCTGAACGGCGTCACCGGCGCCCCGAACGGAGACTACGCCTACTGGATCTCCCAGAACGTCTTCTCGATGTTCCAGCTGATGTTCGCGATCATCACCCCGGCCCTCATCGTCGGCGCCATCGCCGAACGCATGAAGTTCTCCGCCGTGATGCTCTTCATGCTGGGCTGGATGTTCCTCGTCTACTTCCCGATGGCCCACCACATCTGGGGCATCACCGGTGAGATGAACGGCGTCTGGAACGCCAAGGCTTCGATCAAGGCGATCGACTTCGCGGGCGGCACCGTCGTCCACATGACCTCCGGCTGGTCCGCGCTCCTGCTCTGCATCATCCTCGGTCCTCGCCTCGGCTTCGGCAAGAAGGCCATGACGCCGCACAGCATGGTCCTCTGCGCCATCGGCACCGGCATGCTCTGGGTCGGCTGGTACGGCTTCAACGCCGGCTCGGCGCTCGCCGCCGACGGTGTCGCCGCCCAGGCCTTCATGACCACCACGCTGGCCGCCGCGGTCGCCGCCTTCACCTGGGGCGCCCTCGAATGGATCCTCCGCAAGCACGCCAGCATCCTCGGTCTCTGCTCGGGCGCCGTCGCCGGCCTCGTGGTGGTGACCCCTGCCGCGGGCTTCGTGTCCGCCAGCTCGGCCGTCCTGATCGGCGTCCTCGCCGGCATCGTGCCCTTCTTCGCGGTGGTCTACCTGAAGTCCAAGCTGGGTTACGATGACGCCCTCGACACCTTCGGTGTCCACGCGGTCGGCGGCACCCTCGGTGCCATCCTGACCGGCGTCTGCGCCAGCGCCGACGTCAACGGCAACCTCAACACGAACCTCAAGGACATCGTCGGCAAGACCCTCCTGACCGAGCAGTTCAAGGCGATCGGCATCACCCTGCTGATCTCCCTCGTCGCCACGGCGATCCTCGCCTACCTGGTCAAGGCCCTCATCGGCCTGCGCCCGACCGAAGAAGAAGAGGCCCGCGGCCTCGACATCTCGGACCACGGCGAAGAAGGCTACAACCACAACGCGTAAGCGAACGCGCGCCCAAGTCCGCCGCACAGGCCGTCCGATACCGGACGGCCTGTTTCTTTGGGGGACATCCTGACAGTTGGGCATAAAATCGTTGCCAGCTGACTGATGCTGACACCAGAATGTTCATATAACATCGATGCTCAAGCTGTCCGCACAACTGAAAGACGAGGATTTCCTGGGTACCGCCGAGGGTCTGGCCGCCTTCGTCTCGG
>JBDLWC010000091.1:0-9194 GCA_039804485.1 Verrucomicrobiota bacterium | reverse complement strand
ATGGATGGGCGGTCCAAGCCCTGGCCTAACTAACTGATAATTAAGTTATTAGGCGGCCATCGCGCCCCTGCGACCATCCCTCCGAACGACCCTCCCGGCTTCGGGCGGGTCGTCCGGAGGGAACATTCTCGACTCAAACGGCATCTCCATATGCTCGAACCCCACCCCAAGTCTTACCTATGTCCCACCTCGATCGTCGAAATTTCATTAAGAACTCCGTGATGGCCGCCGCCGTGGCCGGACTGAGCGCGCAGACCTACGCCCAGTCCGCCGGCGCCAACGGCGACCTCCGCGTCGCCGTGGTCGGCTTCCGCAGCCGCGGCATGGAACACATCAAGGAGCTCAAGAAGCTCAAGGGCGTCCGCATCGTCGCCCTCTGCGACGTCGATTCCAAGATCGTCGCCAAAGGCCTGAAGGAAGTCCCCGAAGCCAAGGGCTACACCGACATGCGGAAGATGCTCGAAGACAAGGATATCGACGCCGTCTCGATCGCCACGCCCAACCACCAGCATTCGATCCAGGGCATCTGGACCCTCCAGGCCGGCAAGCACCTCTACGTCGAGAAGCCTGTCTCGCATAACATCTTCGAAGGCCAGCAGCTCGTCGCCGCCGCCAACCACTTCTCCAAGCTCGTCGTCCAGGCCGGCACCCAGAGCCGCTCCGGCGTCGGCATCCGCGCCGCCGTCAAGGACGTGCACGCCGGCAAGTACGGCAAGGTGAAGCTCGCCCGCGCCATCTGCTACAAGCGCCGCAAGTCCATCGGCCCCGCCAAGAAGAACGCGATCCCCTCCGAGATCGATTACGACCTCTGGCACGGCCCGGCCGACCTCCAGGAATCCATCCGCGGCAACCAGACCGACAAGGTCCAGCAGTCCTCCAGCTTCGGCGCGGTGCACTACGACTGGCACTGGTTCTGGAACTACGGCGGCGGCGACCTCTGCAACCAGGCCATCCACGAGATCGACATCGCCCGCTGGTTCCTCGGCACGCACGAGGTCTCCCCGGAAGTCGTCTCCGTCGGCGGCCGTTTCGGCTACGTCGACTGCGGCGAGACCCCGAACACCTTCGTCTCCATCCATAACTACGCCGCCGCGCCGCTCATCACCGAAGTCTACGGCCTCACCGCCGACGGCAAGATCAACGGCCCTTCGAACACCTACGGACAGTTCCGCGAGCTCAACAAGGACAACAAGTCGGCCAAGTCGCCCGAGATCGGCATCATCGTCGAGTGCGAGAACGCGACCATCGTGGTGCCGGACTACAACTCCGCGCAGGTCTACGACAAGGAAGGCAAGTTCGTGAAGTCCTACGGCAAGACCGTCGAGACCGTCGACCTCAGCGGCGGCGCCTCCGGCCACCACGCCAACTGGGTCGAATGCGTCCGCAAGGGCTCCTCGGCCGACATCCACGCCCCGCTGCGCGAATGCCACGTCTCCACCGCGCTCGTGCACTCCGCCAACATCTCCTTCCGCCTCGGCGCGAAGAAGACCGCCGGCGAGATCAAGGACGCCCTCAAGGCGAGCTCCGGCCTCACCGAAGCCTTCGGCCGGATGGCCGAACACCTCGGCCGCAACGGCGTGAACCTCGACGAGACCAAGGCCGTCCTCGGCGTCCCGCTCACGCAGGACACCCAGACCGAGCTCTTCACCGGCGCCAACGCCGAAGCCGCCAACCGCGACCTCGTGGCCAAGCGCGCCGGCCGCAAGGGCTTCGAGATCCCCACCACGTTCTAAGCCCTTCCGGAAAAAGCGGAGCGGCCCGCGCCGCTCCGCTTTTTTCATCCCTCAACCCAACCCCGCACCCCATGAAAAACACCTCGCAGACCCTCGCTTTCGCGACGGCCGCCGTCCTGCTCGCCGCCTGCGCCAACGTCGGCCAGAAGACGGGCGCCCAAGCCGCCAAGGGCGAGAAGCCCGTCTCGCAGAAAGTCGAGATCTTCAACCGCAAGGACCTGACCGGACTCAAGCAGATCGGCGGCGCCGCCACCTTCGCGGTCAGCCCGGCCGGCACCCTCGTCGGCACCTCGGTCGCGAACACCCCGAACAGCTTCCTCGCCACCGAAGGCAGCTACGCGAACTTCGTCCTGGAATACGACTTCAAGCACGACGCCGCGCTGAATTCGGGCGTCCAGTTCCGCAGCCGTGCCGAAGCCGCCGCCAAGGCCCCGATGCCCGTGGAACGCGTGAAGGGCTACCAGTGCGAGATCGACGCCAGCCCGCGGATGTGGTCCGCCGGCCTCTATGAGGAAGGCATGCGCAAGTGGATCTTCCCGGGCATCGGCGGCGGCGAAGCCGCCGCCTTCACGAAGCAGGGCCAGGAAATCACCAAGGTCGGCGCCTGGAACCACGTCAAGATCGAGGCCAACGGCAACCGCATCCGCACCTGGCTCAACGGCGCGCCCCGCGTCGACGTGCGCGACGACGGCCGGACCGAAGGCTTCATCGCCTTCCAGGTCCACGACATCGGCAAGGACGCCGCCAAGGCGGGCACCAAGGTCGAGTGGCGCAACATCACCCTGACCAAGATCCCCGACAACAGCCTGAGCCCGTCCGAGAAGGCCGACGGCTGGAAGCTGCTCTTCGACGGCCGCACCAACAAGGGCTGGCGCTCCGCCAAGGGTCCGGACTTCCCGAAGGCCGGCTGGTCCGTCGAGGCGGGCACCCTCCGCACCGCCAAGGGCGACGGCAAGGAATCCGCCAACGCCGGCGACATCATCACCGTCGCGCGCTTCAAGGAGTTCGAGGTCTCGGTCGACTTCCGCCTGACCGCGGGCGCCAACAGCGGGCTGAAGTACTTCGTCCAGCCCAACCTCAACCAGGGCGCCGGCTCGGCCTTCGGCCTGGAGTTCCAGATGCTCGACGACGCCCTCCACCCCGACGCCAAGCTCGGCCGCGACGGCAACCGGACGGTCTCCTCGCTCTACGACCTGAAGACGGCCTCCAAGGACAAGCGCCCCAACGCCATCGGCGAATGGAACAACGCCTACGTCATCGCCAAGGGCACCAAGGTCGAACACTGGCTCAACGGACGCCTCGTCGTCGCCTACGACCGCGGCACCCAAGAATTCCGCGACCTCGTCGCGAAGTCCAAGTACGCCGACCCGAAGTACGGCAAGAACTTCGGCGAGTGGGCCGACGGCCACATCCTCCTGCAGGAGCACGGCGACGAAGTCTGGTTCAAGAACATCAAGCTCCGCGACCTCTCCCCCAAGCCGGCGCCTCAGGCCGTCAAGAAAGAGGCCAAGCCTGCCGTGAAGGCCGACCCTAAGAAGGCCGACGTCAAGAAAGACGCCGCCAAGAAGTAAGCCTCGACCGAGGCTTCCGATCAGGCCGGACGACGCGAGTCGCCCGGCCTGTTTTTTGGCCGTCGCTCACTTCTTCCCCAGCTCTTCGCCGCGCTGCTTGGCGGCGAGGAGCGCGGAAGCGACGACCTCGCGGAACTTGCCGGCTTCCAGCGCGTCGAGACCGGCCTTGGTCGTGCCGCCGGGCGAAGTCACCTGGATGCGGAGCGCCTCGGGCGTCTCGCCGGTGGCGGCGAGGAGCGCGAGCGAACCGCCGAAAGTCTGCCGGACGAGCAAGCTGGCCTGCGCCGGCGTGAAGCCGAGGGCGACGGCGGCCTGCTCATAGGCGGCGACGTATTCGAAGAAGAAACCCGGGCCGCTGCCGGAGACGGCGGTCACGGCGTTGAACATCTCTTCCGGCAGCTCGATCGTCTGGCCGAGTCCCGAGAGGATCGAAGCGATCAGCGCGGCGTCGCCGGACGAGAGCGGCTGCGCCGAGCACTGGGCGGTGATGCCCTGCCCCACGGCGCCGGGCGTGTTCGGCATGGCGCGGGCGACATTGCGCGCGCCGGCGAAGAAGCCGCCGAGCGTCGCGAGCCGCGTGCCCGCGAGGACGGAAAGGATGAGCTTGCCTTGGGCGTGCGCGGCGAAGGCCGCGTCGAGGCCGAGGAACTGCTGCGGCTTGCAGGCCAGCACCACGGCGTCCGCGCCGGCCAGCAGGTCGGCCGGACAGGTCGCGAGGCGCACGCCGGTGTCCTTGGCGAGGGCGGCCGCCGAGACGCCGGCGCCGCCGAGGACGGCGATGTCCGCGGGCTGGCAGGTCCGGGAACGCAGGAGCCCGCGCACCATCGCGCCGGCCATCCGTCCTGCTCCGATGAAGGCGAGCTTGGGCATGTTCAGAGGGCGCGCACGGCGGCGTCGAGGACTTCGCAGGCCTGGTCGATGTCACGCCCCTCGTGGGCGGTCGACAGGAACGCGGTCTCGTAAGGCGAAGGCGCGAGGTAGACGCCCTTGTCGAGCGCCGTGCGGAAGACCTTGCGGTAAAGGTCGCCGTTCGAGGCGACGGCCTGTTCGTAATTCCGCACCTTCTCCGCGTTGAAGAAGAGCGAGAACATCGAGCCGACCTGCGGCACCTGCAGCGGGATGCCCTTGGCCTGCGCGGCGGCGAGCAAGGTGTCGCGGACGCGACGGCCGAGGACGTCGAGCCGCGCGTACGGGTCCTGGGACTTCAGCTTGCGGACCGCGGCGAGGCCGGCGGCCATCGCGAGCGGGTTGCCGGAAAGCGTGCCGGCCTGGTAGACCGGGCCGAGCGGCGCGAGCTTGTCCATGATCTCGGCCTTGCCGCCGAAGGCGCCGACCGGGAGCCCGCCGCCGATGATCTTGCCCATGCAGACGAGATCCGGGACGACGTCATGCAGCCCCTGCGTGCCCGCGAGGGAGAGACGGAAGCCCGTCATCACCTCGTCGAAGATGAGCACCGCGCCGTGCTTCGTGCAAAGCTCGCGGAGACCGGCGAGGAAACCCGCGTCGGGCAGGATGAGGCCGACGTTGGCCGGGAACGGCTCGACGATCAGGCCGGCGATCTGGCCGGGGTTGGCGTCGAACAGCGCGGAGAGAGCGGGAAGATTGTTATATTCCGCGACGAGCGTGTCCGCCGCGGTGCCGGGCGTGACGCCGGCCGAGTCGGGATTACCCTGCGTGAGCGCGCCGGAGCCGGCCTTCACCAGCAGCGAGTCGACGTGGCCGTGGTAGCAGCCCGCGAACTTGATGATCTTCGGGCGGCCGGTGTGGCCGCGGGCGAGGCGGATGGCGGACATCGTGGCCTCCGTGCCGCTGTTGGTCATGCGGACCTTCTTGACGGCGGGCACGCAGGACAGGATCAGCTCGGCCATCTCGACCTCGAGGGGGTTCGGGGTGCCGAAGCTCGTGCCGCGGTCGAGGGCCTCACGGATCGCCGCGCGGATGTCCGGGTCGTTATGGCCGTGGATGGCCGGCCCCCAGGTCAGCACGAAATCCACCAGCTCCCGCCCGTCGGCCGTCGTCAGACGGGCGCGGTCGGCCGACTTCGTGAAGAAAGGGGTGCCGCCGACCGAGCGGAAAGCGCGGACCGGGGAATTGACGCCGCCCGGGATCATCGTGAGGGCGCGTTGGAAAAGCTGCTCCGAGGTATTCACCCCTCCAGAGGTATGCAGAGCCCCTTGCGGAGCAAGCGTCGAGCGTGGTCAGGAGGAGGCTTGCCCTCCCTCGGCGCGGACCTACCCATTCAAGCCGATGGGCAATGACATCGTGCTGACTTTCGCGGCCGCCATGGCCGCGGCGTTGATCCTGGGCTACCTCGCCCACCGACTGGGGCTCTCCCCGGTCGTCGGCTTCCTGCTCGCGGGCGTGGCCGTCGGCCCGCACACGCCGGGCTTCAACGCCAACCTCCAGGTCGCCGAGCAGTTCGCGGAGATGGGCATCATCCTGCTGATGTTCGGCGTCGGCCTCAAATTCCACCTGCACGAGCTCATCGCCGTCTGGCGCGTCTCCGTGCCCGGCGCCCTGCTGACCAGCCTCCTGACGACCCTGCTGGCCTGGGGCGGACTCTCGGCCATCGGCGTCGCGTCCGACGAAGCCTTGGTCGCCGGCCTCGCCATCTCCGTCGCCAGCACCGTGGTGCTCATGCGTGTCCTGGGCGAGAACCGCGACCTCTCGACGCGGGCCGGCCACATCGCGGTCGGCTGGGTCGTGGTGGAAGACCTCCTCACCGTCCTGCTGCTGGTGACCTTGCCGGTCCTCGCCGCGGAAGGCGGCGGCGACCTCAGCCGGCTCGCCCTGCCCTTGCTCTTCGCGGCGGGCAAGGTCGCGCTCTGCGCGACGCTGGCCATCCTGATCGGCGGACGCGTCATCCCGTGGATGCTCGCCAAGGTCAACGCCACCAAGTCCCGCGAGCTCTTCACGCTGGCCACGCTCGCGCTCGCGCCCGGCATGGCCCTGCTCGCGGCGAAGTTCTTCGGCGTCTCGATGGCGCTCGGCGCCTTCCTCGCGGGCCTCGTCGTGGGGCGTTCGGAGTTCTCGGCCCGCGCCGCGGCCGAGGCCCTGCCCTTGCGCGACGCCTTCGCCGTGCTGTTCTTCGTCTCGGTCGGCCTGCTCTTCGACCCGGCCGACCTGATCGAGCACCCTTTGCCGGTGCTGGTGCTCCTCGGCGTGGTGCTGGTCGGCAAGCCGCTCGGCGCGGCCTTGCTCGTCCGGCTCACCGGCGAGTCGCGGCCCTTGGCGACGCAGATCGGCGCGGCCCTGAGCCAGATCGGCGAGTTCACCTTCGTCCTCGGCGCCTCGGCCAAGGCGCTGGGCCTGATCGGCCAGCCCGTCTGGAACGGGCTCGTCGCGGCCTCGATGATCTCCATCGCGCTCAACCCCAGCGTCTATCGCCGCCTGCGGCAGCGCATCCGGCGGGCCGCCAGCCGACCCGGCCTGGGCCAGGCGGTCATACCCGGCCACGCCATCATCGTCGGCTTCGGCGACGTCGGCCAGCGCGTGGGCGAAGAGCTCCGTCGCAAAGGCATTCCGCTGACCATCGTCGACAGCGACCTCGCCTTGGTCAGCAAGCTCCAGAAGAAAGGCCTGCGGGCGCTGTGCGGCGACGGCGGTTCGGTCGAAGTCCTCAACGAGGCCGGGGTGGCCCAGGCCGGCTCGCTCCTGCTGTGCTGCCCGATCGCCGAGCCGGGTCCGCTGCTGCACGGGCTGGCCAAGCGCCATCCCGGATTGCGCATCGCCGTCCGTCTCATGGAAGGCATGCCGAGCGAGCTCGTCACCGGCACGGACTTCACGGTGATCAGCGAAGACTCTTCGGCGGCGGGCGACATCACCGCCGTCGCGACGGGCAAGCCTTGAACAGAAAGGCCGGGGTCTCGCGACCCCGGCCTTTTTCCCGTCCGCCCGGCTTTCGTCCGGGCCTGGTCGGCGCTTACTTCTTGCCGTCGTCGACGACCTCGAAGTCGCCGTCGACCACCTTGCCGTCCTTGGGCTTCTTCTTGCCTTCGGGGGCTTCGGCAGCGCCGGTGTCGGCCTGAGGCTGTTCGCCGGCGGAGGGCGGGACGGCCTGAGCGGCGGCCATCAGCGCGGTCTGGAGGGCCGTGGCGGCCTTCTCGAAGTCCTCGGCGGTGGCGTCGGTCTTCTTGAGGGCCTCCTGGGCTTCCTTGAGCGCGGCTTCGGCGGCGGTCTTCGCTTCGGCGGGCATCTTCTCGCCGTTGTCGGCGAGGAACTTCTCGGCGGTGAAGACCCCGGCGTCGAGGCGGTTGCGCGCTTCGGCGAGCTCGCGGACCTTCTTGTCCTCTTCGGCGTGGAGCTCGGCTTCCTTGCGGAGCTTCTCGACCTCTTCCTTGGAGAGACCCGAGGAGCCGGTGATGGAGATCTTCTGCTCCTTGCCCGAGCCCTTGTCGACGGCCGAGACGTGCAGGATGCCGTTGGCGTCGATGTCGAAGGTCACCTCGATCTGCGGCTCGCCGCGGCGCGCCGGCTTGATGCCGTCGAGCTTGAACGTGCCGAGCTGCTTGTTGTCCTTCGCCATCGGGCGTTCGCCCTGGACGATGACGATGTCGACGGCCGGCTGGCTGTCGGCGGCGGTGGAGAAGATCTGCGACTTCTTGGTCGGGATGGTCGTGTTGCGCTCGATCATCGGCGTGGCCACGCTGCCCATGGTCTCGATGGACAGGGTGAGCGGGGTCACGTCGAGGAGCAGCACGTCCTTCACGTCGCCCTTGAGCACGCCGGCCTGGATGGCGGCGCCGATGGCCACGACTTCGTCCGGGTTGACGCCCTTGTGGGGCTCCTTGCCGGCGAGGCTGCGGGCGATCTCGACGATCTTGGGCATGCGGGTCATGCCGCCGACCAGGACGAGCTCGTCGACCTGGGCCATCTTGAGCTCGGCGTCCTTGAGGCAGGACTCGAACGGACGGCGGGTGCGCTCGGAGAGGTCGTCGCAGACCTTCTCCATCTGGGCGCGGGAGAGCGTCACGTTCAGGTGCTTCGGGCCGGAGGCGTCGGCGGTGATGAACGGCAGGTTGATGTCGACCGAGTTGGAGGACGACAGGGCGATCTTGGCCTTCTCGGCTTCTTCCTTGAGGCGCTGGCGGGCCATGGCGTCCTTGGAGAGGTCGATGCCGGACTCGGTCTTGAAGCCGTCGATCAGCCACTGGATGATGCGTTCGTCCCAGTTGTCGCCGCCGAGCTCGGTGTCGCCGTTGGTGGCCTTCACTTCGAAGACGCCGCCGCCGATCTCGAGGACCGAGACGTCGAACGTGCCGCCGCCGAGGTCATAGACCGCGATCTTCTCGTCGCCCTTCTTGTCGAGGCCGTAGGCGAGGGAGGCCGCGGTGGGCTCGTTGACGATGCGGAGCACTTCGAGGCCCGCGATGGTGCCGGCGTCCTTGGTGGCCTGGCGTTGCGAGTCGTTGAAGTAGGCGGGGACGGTGATCACGGCCTGCGTGACCTTCTCGCCGAGGTAGGCTTCGGCGTCGGCCTTGAGCTTGGCGAGCACCTTGGCCGCGATTTCTTCCGGCGTGAACACGCGGGGCTTGCCGTCGACTTCGCACTCGATGGCGGCGTCGCCGTTCTTGCCTTCGACGACCTTGTAAGGAAGCTTCGAGGCGATGGCCTTCACTTCGGCGAACTTGCGGCCGATCAGGCGCTTCGCGGAGAAGATCGTGTTCTTCGGGTTGGTGACGGCCTGGCGCTTGGCGGCCTGGCCGACGAGGATGTCGCCGTTCTTGGTGAAGGCGACGATGGAGGGCGTGGTCCGCGCGCCTTCCGAGTTGGAGATGACGACGGACTCGCCTGCTTCCAGGACGGCCATGCAGGAGTTGGTGGTGCCGAGGTCGATGCCGATGATTTTACTCATATGGTGTTTTGGTAGATGGGTTATGCCCCTTATTGG
>JBDLWC010000090.1:0-5866 GCA_039804485.1 Verrucomicrobiota bacterium | reverse complement strand
CCCTCCGGGTCCGCGTCATGGCCGACGGCATGGGGGATCTGCTTGAGGATCAGGATCAGGCCGATCGCCGCGAGCAGGCCCTTGATGACGCTCGAAGGAAAGAAGGCCGCGATGAAACCGCCTCGCAGCGACCCGAGCAGGATCTGGATCGCCCCCGCCAGGATCACCGCCACGAGGAAGGCCTCGTAAGAGCCGAGCGCCGCCACCTGGGCCAGCACCACGGCCACCAAGCCGGCGGCCGGTCCGCTCACGCTGGTGTGCGATCCGCTCAGCCACGCCACCAGCAGGCCGCCCACGATGCCGCTGACGAGACCGGCCAGCATCGGCGCGCCCGAAGCCAGCGCGATGCCGAGACACAACGGCAGCGCGACCAGGAACACGACGAGGCCGCCGGCGAGGTCCTTGGTCAGGGATTTCCAGGCGTACGCGGGAGCGGAAGGCGTCGGCTGAGCATCTTGGGTTTCAGACATCGGGGTATGGATGACATAGTTGATGTCGTATGACCAAGGTTCAAGCCAGTCCGCATCTCGCCTGTTTCAAAGACTTTATTGCGGATATCCTGTGACGAATCAGCGTCCTTTCGATCTTCCTGCGATGCGACCCGAACTGCTCAAGACCGCCCTCCTCACCGCCGGCCTGCTCGCCGTCTCCAACCTCTTCATGCTCTACGCGTGGTATGGCCACCTGCGATCGATGGCGCAGAGCCCCTGGTGGGCGGCCGCCCTGGTCAGCTGGAGCATCGCGCTCGGGGAATACCTCATCATGGTCCCGGCCAATCGGCAGGGTTACGCCGGCGGGCTTTCGGGCGCCCAGCTCAAGATGCTCCAAGAGTGCGTGACGTTGCTGGTCTTCGTGCCCTTCCTGATGTTCTTCCTCGGGGAAAAGTGGAAATGGGACTACTTATGGGCGTTTGGCTGCCTCCTCGGGGCGGTCTTCTTCATCTTCCGGCCGGACAGGGGTTGAAACTCCCCCGGGGGCATGGTGTATAATCCATGACATGAGACACCCCTACAGCGCCTTGCTCGCCGCCGCGTCCCTCTCCCTCGCCGCCCCGCTCCTGGCCGCGACCAGCGAGCCTAAGCCCCCGGTTCCGCCCGGAGGCAATAAGCCCGGCGTCGTCGGCAAGAAGCCCGCGACGAACGAGAAGAAGGAGGCGAAGCCCGAGCCTAAGGCCAAGGCGAAGGCCCTCGCCGAAAGCGACTCCTTGGTGCCGACCACGGTCGACGCCGCGACCCAGATGGCCCTCGATGCGGCCAAGGCCGCTCAGGCCGAAGTGGCGAAGCTCTCGGCGATCGGCGGCAAGGTCGTCACCGCCGAGAACGCGAAGCTCGCCGAAGCCGCCGTCACCGTCGGCGTCGCCGCCGCGAAGGAACTCACCAAGGCGCCGGCTCCCGAGAACAAGGAAGCCAAGCAGGACGCCGAAGCCCCGGCCAAGGGCGATAACAAGAAGCTGTTCGGCAAGAAGGCCGAGTGATCGCCCTCTTTTCCATGCGCCGCGCCCTTTCTCTCGGCCTCTGCTTCTGCCTCGCCGCGCTCGCCCAGGCGGCCGAGCCGGCCAAAGACGCGCCGAAGCCTTTCTTCGATCCCGCCGCGCCCGCTCCGACGGTCGACCCGACGCTGCCGACCCCGGAACCCACGCCGACGCTGCCCGATAAGAAAAAAGACAAAAAGCCCGAGGACGCTCCGCGAAAAAAAGAGAAGAAGTGAAGCGAGCGGGAGTGGCGGCTTAGCCGCGTGCAAAGGTGCAAATCGGAGCTGAGCTCCTGTGCAAAAGTGGGCTTGAGAGTATGGAGTATGGAGTATCGAGTATAGGGAGATACCGGACTCAAAGGGGAACCGGAGACCGGTTGATTAGCTGGGGATTCATGACCGCAGGTAACATTCCGGTTTCCGGTCTCCCCTGAGGGCTGAATTGTTTCAGGTGCCAGGTGACGGGCACGGTTATCGGCGACTCAGGCCTCGGCCTCTCGGCCATCAGCCGCGGGAGCCCGAGGGCCGTCACCTGTCACCTGAAAATGTCTCCCACTTTTGCACCTTTGCACAGGCCGGAGGCCGCTTTGCACGCTTGCACTCCCCTGACTCTCCCTTGCCAACCGGCCCACTGATCAACGGGTCAACCAGCGGCCGCTACCCCCACGCTCAATCGACCAGGATCTCGCGCGGGCTGGAACCGTTGTCGGGACCGACATAGCCCTTGTCGTGCAAGGTATCCATGATGCGCGCGGCTTTGTTGTAGCCGATGCTGAGCTTGCGCTGGAGCATCGAGACCGAGGCCTTGCGCGTCTCCTTGATGATGGCCCAGCTCTGGGCGACGAGCGGGTCTTCGCCCTCTTCGCCTTCTTCGCCGCCCTCGCCGCCTTCGGCGCCGTCCTTGATGGCCTTGATGACGTCTTCCGCGAACTCCGGCTTGCCGTTCTTCTCGGCGAGGAACTCGACGATGGACGCGACTTCCTGTTCGCCGACGAAGGCGCCCTGGACGCGGTTCAGCGTGGCGCTGCCCGGCGGGACGAAGAGCATGTCGCCGCGACCCACGAGCGTCTCGGCGCCGCCGCGGTCCAGGATGGTGCGGGAGTCGATCTGCGAGGCGACCTTGAAGCCGATGCGCGTCGGGAGGTTGGCCTTGATGAGGCCGGTGATGACGTCGGTCGACGGACGCTGCGTGGCGAGCACGAGGTGGATCCCCGCGGCGCGGGCCAGCTGGGCGATGCGCGCGACGGAGGTCTCGATGTCCTTCGCGGCGACCATCATCAGGTCCGCCATCTCGTCGATGATGCAGACGATGTAAGGCAGCTTCTCGGCCGGGACGCGCACGCCGTCGTCGAGGACGGATTCCGCGGCGGCCGCGGCGGCGGCCTGCTCCTCGGGGCTCAGGGCGAGCTCCTCCTGCTTGGGCGCGCCGGCCTCGCGGGCGATCTTGGCGTTGAAGCCGGTGATGTTCTTCACGCCCACCTTGGCGAAGATCTTGTAGCGCTGCGACATCTCCGCGATGAGCCACTTGAGGGCGGCGGGCACGCGCTTGGGGTCGGTCTCGACCGGGATCAGGAGGTGCGGGAGGTTGTTGTAGATCTGCAGCTCGACGACCTTGGGGTCGACCATGATGAACCGCAGGTCCTGCGGCGTGCAGCGGTAGAGCAGCGAGACGATGATGGCGTTGATGCAGACCGACTTGCCCTGGCCGGTCGCGCCGGCGATGAGCGCGTGCGGCATCTTGGCGAGGTCCTGGATGACGGGCTTGTTCGTGACGCTGTCCACGCCCAGCACCACCGGGAGCTCCATCGTCGATTCGGCCCAGGCCTTGGACTCGATGATCTCGCGCAGGAGGACGTCCTTCCGGTTCTTGTTCGGGATCTCGATGCCGACGGTGCCCTTGCCCGGCACGGGCGCGAGGATGCGCACGGCCTCGGCCTCGAGGTTCATCGCGATGTTGTTCGAGAGGTTGGCGATCTTCTCCACGCGCACGCCCGGGGCGGGCTTGATCTCGTAACGGGTGATGGACGGGCCCTGCTGGATGCCGACGTCGACGCCGTTGGCGGGGTCGACGGGGATGCAGTCGACGCGGAACTGCTTGAGGGTCTCGATGAGGTCGGCCGCGCGCTTGCGGAAATCCTCCGGCTCGAGCTTGGAGGACGCCGAAGGCGCGTTGAGCATCTTGGGCTCGGGGAAGACGTAGTCGCCGCGCTTCTTCAGCACCTGGGCGCCGCTGGCCTTCTCGATCTTGTCGGGCTGGACGACCAGCACCTTGCCGGACTTCGGGCCGAGCGGTTCGGGCGCCTTGCGCGGGGGCTTGGCGGCCGCCTCCGGCTGCGCTTCCTCCTCCTCGTCGTCGGCGTCCTTCTCTTCGGCGCGCGTCTTGGGCTTGTCGTCCTTGGGCGCGGCGACGGGCGTGACGGAGACGTTGTCGGGCCGGACGAGGTCGGGGCCCGCGGAGGCCTCGGCGTCCGGGCCTTCGTGGGGGATGTCCACGATGACGGCGGCGGACTTGGCGACCGGCTTCGGGGCTTCCTTCGGCTGGGGCACGGCGATGGCGGCGCCCACCACTTCCTGCTGCTTGCGGCGGAGCTCGGCGGCGGCGATCTCGCGCTTGCGGCGCTCCTCCGCCGCGACGAGCGCGGCGGCCTTGCGTTCGGCGTTCCACGCGCCGAACGCGTCGCGCATCTCCGCGATCCAGGTGGCGAGCGTGGCCTTCGGGTCGTCGGCCAGGGCGCCGAGCAGGCAGAAACCGTAAGGGAAGACGAGGATCCAGGCGCCGTAATCGCCGAGGGCCGGCTGCAGCACGACGGCGAAGAGGCGGTCGCCGAGGACGCCGCCGGGACCGCACGGGTCGAAGGCGATGGCGGCGACCTTGGCCGGCCCGAGCCACAGGGTCAGGATCGGGGCGAAGAGCAGCACGCACAGGACCATCAGCGTGACCTTGACGGGCCACAGCGTGTGGGCGCGCTGGTTGAGGGCGAACCAGGCGGCGGCGAAGAGGAAGAACGGCAGCAGGAACGCCGCGTAACCGAAGAGGCTGAGCACCAGGACCGCCGCGGTGGCGCCGAAGGCGCCGCAGGGATTCTCGGTCGGGGCGGCGTCGGAAGACGCCGAGAGGCTGAAGGTCTGCTCGAGCCAGCGCGGGATGAGGTTCACGTCGGTGATCTCGTGGAAGAGCATCGCGACGAGGAAGTACGTGGCGACGAGCGCGAGGACGACGGCGAGGATGGGACGGCTCTCGCTGGCCGGGCGGGCGAGCGTGGCGGTGCGTTTGCGGGCGGGTGCGGGCATGATTATTCGCCGAAAAGGGTGCCTTGGGCGGAGCCGGCTTGCGCGGCGGGCGCGGGATCGGCGTGCAGGTGGCGGGGCGGACGGGTGACGCGCGCGGCCAGCGAGCGGGCGTGTTCCTGGGCCAGGCGTTCGACCATGCCGGCGAGGGCGTGGCGGATCCACTTGGGCGTGAAGGAGGCGGCGGAATAATCGCAGGGGCCGTAACCATGCACGCGGCCGGCCTGCAGGAGGGCGTCGTTCTGGGCGAACTCGGCCTCGCTCTCGGGGACGTAGACGGCGAAGGCCTTGCCGCCGTTCTTGCGGAGGAGCGAGAAGACGGGGACGTCGCTGGGGCCGTCGGCGACGTAGATCATGTTCTCGAAGGGCACGCGGCGATCCTCGGCGCGCACGACGGCGTTGACGTCGATCTCGGCGTTCTTGTTGGAGCCCTTGTTGATCTCGAAGAGGAAGCGCGTCTTGATGGTGTTGTCCACCATGGCGCCGACCTGCGTGATCTCGGTGGGGAGGTCCAGCGCGAGCTCGTCCTGCTTGGTGAAATGCGGCGGGAGCGGGTGCTCGAGGAATTCGCAGCCGTAGATCCCGTCGCAATGCGCGGCCAGCGAGGTGCCCCGGATCATCTCGGCCAGGCCGGTGCTGACGACGTAATGCTCGAGGACAACCTCGAGGTTGTGCTTCCGGCCCAGCTCGCGGACATGCTCCTTCAGGGCGGGGAAGAATTCCGGCAGGCCGGGGCAGAGCTCGATCTCGGCGCCGAGCTCGCGGAGGCGCCGGTTGGTGAGGCCCTTCATCAGGCCGGCCTTCACGTAACTGAGCAGGTGGTTGAGGTAGACGGAGTCCTTCGGCGTGCGGATGCCCTTGCGCGCGTAGAGGGCGGGCAGCTGGTTGGTCTCCTTCCAGAACTGCTCCTCGTCGACGCCATAGGCCTTGAAAAGCGGGGTCTGCATGTACCCCGGGCACAGGGTCTTGTCGAAGTCCCAGACACAGGTGACGACGTGGGTGCCGCGAAGCGCGGGTTCCTTGGGCTGCATGGCGATCGGAAAAGGGATGAAGGTCGGGCTTGCGGAGGGGAGCCTGCCGCACTCCATTGAATAACGAACGGACGTCT
>JBDLWC010000089.1:0-8413 GCA_039804485.1 Verrucomicrobiota bacterium | reverse complement strand
TGTCGACGAGGTAAGGGGAGGCGAGGAGTTCGCCCAGCTGCGCCTGGAGGGCTTTCTTCTGGGTCTCGTCGGCCTCCTTGGCGATGCGACCCTTGAGGGCTTCCGCCTGCTTGGCTTGTTCGACCTCGCCGAGCACGCCTTGGGTGACCACTTCCTGGGGCCAGTGCGCGGGGCCGCCTTGGGTGAAGGCGCGCAGGTCTGCCGCCGCGGCGACGCCGGAGCTCGCCCGGCGCAAGGCTTCGCCGTCTTCGAGGGCGCCATGGGCGAAGGAGACCTTGAACGACGTGCCCGCCGCGACCTTGTTCAGTCGGAGGATGAGGAAGCCTCCTTGGTCTCGCAGGCTCGAGCCGCCCGGCAGTCCGTTGACGGTGACGACGCTGAGCTCGTCGGCCGGCTTGACGACGGCCGGCGCTTCCGCGGCGACCTTGGCCTTGTCCTTCGGATCCGCCTTCTTTTTAGGCTGTTCGGGCGGAATGGGCATTTGTATCCGTACGTTCGCGTGGCCGGCGTCGGTCACGCCGACCTGTCCGCCGTAGGGCAGGTCGAGGAGGCGGGCGGAGGAGTCGAGCTCGCCTTTCACGACGGTGAACGAACGGCTCAGCACCCAGGTGCCGCCGACGTTCTCCATCTCGGCGGATTCGAGGATGTCGGCTTCGCCGACGCTGTAGGCAAAGACGACGCGATCGCCGTGGAGGTAAAGGCCTTGGTACTTCGCGTGCTCGCGCGGAAGCGGGCCGAGCGGGATCTTGGACATCACGCCCGCCGGGCCCTTGGGCAACGCGCGGGTCTCCTTGAACGAATCATGATGGCTCCAGCCGGGGCCGGGGTTGGTCTCGAAATAGACTTTCGCGCCGACCGCCGGACCGGGATTGGGGCCGTGCTTGCCGTCGAAGGCCACGCCTTTGGTCTGCATCCAGCCGCCGGTCCAGGCGCCTGCGCCGCGGAGGGTGTCGGTGTCGAACGCGAAACCGCCTTGGCGATCGCCGAGATTCACGAGGACGGCCTTGTTCGCCGCGCAACCCTTCTGCTCGAACGGGTTCTTGCCTTGGGTGTTGTCGATGGAGGCCGAGAGAAAGCGGCCGTAATCCATCGCTTCCCATTTCGGCAGGGATTTCGGATTCGGCTTCTTGGCGGCCTCTTGAGCGAGGCTGGTCACCGTCGCCAGCGTCAGCGCCAGGGTCAGGAAGGTTCGGGTCATGGGGGGTGGGGTAAAGACAAGGGGGTGGGGTGAATCAGGACAGGGTATCGTCCCGCGGGGGTCTGTCTTCTTGGAGCGATTTTGCGGCCAAAAGTTCCCTGTTAAGTCGGCGCATGGCATGGCGTGGTTTTCCGCCGTAGGACAGGCCGATTGTGCCTGGCTGCGCTTATCTCCGCCCCTAGGCCTTCCAGCATCCCGGCAGGTGTTCGTCGAACACGCCGACGGCCTGGAGGTATGCTTGGATGATCGTGGGCCCGACGAACTTCATGCCGCGCCGTCTGAGCTCCTTGGAGATCTTCTCGGCGAGGGGCGTGGTCGGTCGCGGGCTCCGGCTGCGCCGCACCACGGGCCGGCCGTCGACGTGCGCCCAGAGCCAGGCGGAGAAGCTGCCGAACTCCGCCTGCATCTCCAGGAAAGCCTGCGCGTTGAGGGCGACGGACACGAGTTTGCCGCGGTGGCGGATCACGCCAGGGTTCTGCATCAGCGTGTCGACCTCGGCGGCGCCATAGCGGGCGACCTTGCGGACGTCGAAACCCGCGAAGGCTTTGCGGTAGTGTTCCCGCTTCCTGAGCACCGTGATCCAAGCGAGGCCCGCCTGCGCGCCCTCCAGGGTGAGCTGCTCGAAGAGCTGCCGGTCATCGCGCACGGGCACGCCCCATTCCTTGTCGTGGTAGGCGACGTAGAGCGGGTCATCGCCGCACCAGAAGCAACGTGGCTTCGTCCGGGCCACGTTTAGCCCTTGGTCGAAAGGCCGCGCAGCCAGGCGATCCAGCCGGCGGGCAGGCCGCGGGCCAGGGCGCCGCGCACGATCTTCTCGTGGTAAAGCTTGGAGGGCAGGTGCGGGCCGGTGGGGTCCACGACCTTGAAGGCTTGGCAATCCAGGGGGCAGTCTTCCAAGCCGGCCTCGAGCACGGTGAGCTTGATGCGCTTGTAGGCCGTGCCTTCGGCGTCATCGAGCCGCTTCCAGTCTTCCGGGGTCAGTTCGTAGACGCCGCCCCAGACGCCCGGGGAGTCCTGGTCTTCCAGGATATCGGCGGAACCGCCGCCCCAGGTCGAGCTGGGGTGCGTGAACGCCAGCTGGTGCTTGGGCAGGAAGGCTTTGCCGCGATAGCTCGAGCCGGGGCAGCGCCGCTCCATCTGGGTCGGATCCAGGTTGGAGGCGAAGGCGAAGTAGTACCGGCTCATGCGAGGTGGAGACTTTGCCTATCCCGCCGCCGGATGCAAACGGATTGGAGCCGAGGCGGATAGGATGTTCTCCGCGCGTGAGTTACGTCGCGCGCGCCCTCGGTCAGAACCGGCGCGTGAAGCCGAGGTAGGCCGAACGCGGCTGCGCGGGGAAGCCGAACGCGGCCGGCGGGGCGTCCTCGCCGAAAAGATTCTCGATGCGGAGGGAGATCTCCGAGCGGTCGGAGAGGACGTGGCGGAGCCACAGGCGCACGAACGTCGCCGAGGGCAGGTCGACCCGCGAGTACGCGCCCCAGTCGAAGTCTTCGCGGCCGCGCAGGTGGGCCGCCGAGACTCCGACGATCCAGTCGTCGCTCGGATAGGCCTCGGCCCCGGCGGTGAGGGTCAGCGTCGGCCGACGGAGCAGCTTGTCGCCGGCCAAGCCCGTCCCGAAGAAATAGTCGGAAGAGCGGATCTCGCTGTCGAGCCAGGTGGTGGCCCCGAAGACCCGGAGGCCTTTGGCCGGCCGGGCCTCGACGCCGAACTCCGCGCCTTGGGTGCGCGCCTTGGCGATGTTGTACGTCCGGTAGCTCTGCGGATTGTAGTCGATGAGGTCGGTGAGTGCGTTGCGGAACGCCACGAGGGTCCAGGAGAGGGCGCCGGGCACGGCGTTCTCATGACGCAGGCCGATCTCGGCGCCGGTGTTGCTCTCCGGGCGGAGGGGGAGGTCCTGATGCGTGCCGTAGGCGAGGTCGTTGGCCGCGGGCGCCCGGTAGGCCGTGCCGATCTTGGCATGGGCCAGCAGTTCCTTGGAGAGGCGGCGGCTGTAGGTCAGTTCGCCTGTCGTCTTCCCGGCGAAATCGCTGAAGCGATCGCGACGCACCGACGCGCGGAAGCGATCGGCTGACGTGGGTTGCCACTCGGCGCGGGTCCAGACGCCGAGGCTTTCCTGGGTGTCGGCCCAGGTCAGGCTGTTCGCCGCGACGTCGAACTGGTCGAACGAGGTGCTTTCGTAACTGACGCCCAGACCCAAGGTCATGTCAGGGCGGACTTTGCGGTCGACGAAGGCGGTGACTTCGTCGCGGTCCAGAAGGTAGCGGTTGGCGTAAGGGGCGGTGACGCTCGAGATGGCGCTGCCGGCGCGCGACCAGAAGAGCGTCGCGGTCGTCAGCTCGTCTTGGAAACGTAGGCCGGGGGAGACCAGCCAGCCGCCGTCGCGCTGCCAGTCGGTGACGTTGGACGGGCCGCCGAGATCCTGGCCCGGCAGGCCGGCTTTGCCGTGGTCGGCCGAGCCCACGAGATCAAAGACCAACGAGGGCCCCAGGCGGAGTTCGTGCTTCAGGAAGCCGCTCATTGCTTCGCGGTCGGCGTTGGGGCGGAAGCCGTCGTCGTGCGTGGCGGTGAGGCTGAGCGCCGTGCCTTGGGTCGCGGCCTGCCCCTTGCCCGCGTTGTTCTGCAAGGTCGCGAAGTTGAGCGTGCCGCGTCCGAAGGAGCCGCCTTCCGCCGTCAGGGTCGCGCCCGCGGCCTCGTCCAGCGGCGATCGCTGCCGCAGGTCGACCACGCCGCCGAGGGCGTTGGCGCCGTAGAGGGTGGAGGAGGGGCCGCGCAGGACCTCGATGGACGACAGCCCGAAGATGCGGTAGCGACCGACCTCGTAGGAGTTGGAGAAACCTTGGGGCAGGCGGCGTCCGTCCAGGAGCACCGCCGTCTGCGAGGAATTCGTGCCGCGCAGGAAGAGCGAGCCGACCGAGCCTTCGCCGGATTGCTCCGTCGCGAAGACCCCGGGCGCCGCGCCCAGCAGCCCGGAGAGGGTCGTCTGGCCGGCGTCGGAGGCGGCGGCCACGTCGAGGCGGCTCACCGAAGGGGAGGCCTCGGCCAGCCGGCTCGCCTGCCTGGTTTCGATCACGACCGTGTCCGGCAGGCGCGTCGGCGTCTGGGCGAGCAGGAGGGCGGCGATGCTAAGCATGATGTATCTTCATATTTGCATATGTAGATGTAAGTCAAGGCATCCTTGGCTTGCCGCCGTGAGTTGAGGCTGGAGAAAGTCCGCCTTCCGGTCACATTGGTTTTCGATGGCCGCCGAACTTTCCCAGCAACCCGATCTCGGACCTGTCCGTCAGTTCTCGATCTTCGTCGAGAACAAGGTCGGCCGCCTCAACGAGCTGGTCGAATCCCTCGCCGGCGCCGAGGTCCATATCATGGCGCTCTGCCTGGTGGACACCACCGACTCGACGATCATCCGCATCGTGGTCGATTACCCCGAGCGCGCCGAGCAGATCCTCGACGAGCACCGCTTCGCCCATGACGACGTCCCGGTGGTCGCCATCGAGCTGCAGTCCGAAGCCCAGCTCAAGGACGTCACGCGCGTGCTCTTGTCGGCGGAGATCAACATCCATTACGTCTACCCGTTCCTGTTCCGCCCCAACGGCCGTTACGGACTGGTGGTGCGCACCGAGGCGCAGGAGCTGGCTTCCTCGGTCCTTTCCAGCCACGGCATCACCGTGCTGGGCCGGAACGACATCGCGCGTTGAGCGGCGTTCAGCGGGCCGGCAGCCGGTCCGGGTCGACGTTCGGCGCCTGACTGGTCGGGATCCGCAGGACGGCCCCGCGGGAGCCGTCGGTGCGCGCATAGCCGCCGGTGGTCAGGGCCACGGCGTCGCCCTCGACGGCGTGCGCGTAGTCCTTGCGGCCGAGTTCGGAGGTCGCGCTCGTCCGGGCTTCGGTGAGCGGCAGCCACCGACCGGCGGCGTTGCGGATCCAGAGGTTGGCGTAGAGGCACTTCCGTTCGATCTGGCCGGTGGCGCCGGACCAGTCCTCGACGAAGGAGTAGAGGCCGTCGAGCCGGGCCTTGGTGTTCGGACGGCGGAAAGACGTCAGGAAGCGCCATTGGCCGGTCTCGGCCAGCCTGACCCAGGCTGAGAAGACCGCGGCGTCGCCATCGGGCTTCACGCCGAGGAGGAACGCGTAGGTCGTCTGGTCCTGCCAGGCGTAATCGAGGTGGCTGTGGCCGCCCGAGCCTTCGTGGTCGAAGGCCGAGGCCACGACGCCTTCGCCTTGGGCGACGGTCGTCACGACGAGGTCGCGCAGGTCGTCGGCGCTGGCTTTCTTGGCGTCGTTCCTCACGTACCCGTTGTCCCAGAGCGAATAGATGAAGACGCGGTCCTTGGCGGCGGAGCCGGCGGTCTTGCGCTGGAAGCCGAAATAGCCGTGGCCGAAGCCGAGCACGCAGTTGTAGGTCGTGGGCGGGCCGGGCAGGGACTTCGCTTCGGCGTAAGCCCAGAGGGCCGTCTCGCCCTTGGGCAACGGGTAGCCGAAGTGCACCGACTGCGCGTTGCCGTTGGGGAGCGACCAGAGCTCGGTGTTCGCGGCTTCGGTCAGCAGCAGCCCGTGGAGGGTGACGGCCCCGGATGAGGCCGGAGCCTCGAGGGCGATGAGGTAGGTCCCGGCAGTCGGGAAGGTGAGCGTGAACTCCGACGAGCGCGCGGGCTCACCCGTCCCTGCGAGCGTGACGTCCACCTTGGCGGTTTTGCGCAGCGTGTCGGCGCGCAGGTTGTCGATGGCGTAAGCCGCCAGCGTCGTCTTGAGGCCGGGGGCGGCCGTGAAGCGTGCGCTCAGTTTCTTGGCGCCGGGCTTTTCGACCACGACGGGCACGAGCAGACGTCCGCCGGCCGGCTGGATCTTCGCTGAGCCGACACCGCCACGGTCGCCGACGGTGACCGAAGCCGATTCCGCATAGGCCGTCTTCAGGTGGAGCAACGGGAGCGCGTCCGCCTTGGCGGTCTGGTCCGCGGCGCAGGTGAAACGGTAGCCGTTCAGCACGACCGTCGCGCCTTGGCGGTCTTTGGCTTCGAGCAGAAGGAGAAGCGCGGAATCTGTCAGGACTTTGAACGTCCCCAGCGTCACCCAGGTCGGCTTGCCGGCCCCCTCGACCTTGGCCGCACCAGCCAAGGTCTTGCCGGCGATCTTGCCGGTCAGTGACGCCGACTTGCCGGCCGGGAGCGTCACCGAGGCCTCGACCGACCACTCGCCCTTGGCCGCGAAGCCGAAGCAGGCGAAGACCCCGTGGTCGCCGTTGAAGCGGGCCACCGTCTTGCCGTCGGTTTCGGCGAACCGCGCGCCGAAGCGGGCAGGGCTGGTCGACTCCAGTCCGAGTTCGTTGGCCGAAAGCGTCAGGAAGGGCAGGGCGCACAGGAACGCGCAGGCACGCAGCAGGGGCATGCGGTGGTTGTAACCGACTGTTCTTCCCTGACCACCCATTTCACTATGCCGGCCGGGCTCGACCTTCGGCGGCTCCGTCTGGATGGATCCTCTGTTGGCAGGTCACGTGTCGTTTGCTGATCTCCTCGGACTGGGTGGAAATCCTCATGACTTCCGGCTTGCGGGGAGATTTTCAGGCCTCATTTTCCGGTTCAGGTGTGTAGGCGGCTAAGACCCGCCGAGATTCCTATCAAGAGGGCGCGAAAGCGCCCTCTCTCATTTGACTGGGACATTAATGTGTGCGTCAGGCAAGAGACTGTCGAATCGCCGAGCCCCCAGGCTGGCTCGAACGTCTGTTGCTTCAGATAGGTCCGAATGGTGCCCTGAGGTGGGTGGGGTTTATTCCCCGATCAAGAAGGCAGCTTTTCCTTGAATGGGTCGGTCGACTTGTTAACTTTTAGGTAAGGAATGGAAATGTCCGTTCGACGCGGGTCCGGTTCGCCGGCCCGCGTTTCCTTTTAGATCAGTTTAATCCGGTCGTCCGCCCTTACGCTGTCTAGGCTTAAGCGCATCAAAGGCCTGATGCACTCGGTGTACGCCCTGTTCATGGCTTCTGGCCGGAGAACTCTCACGCCGATGGGCCGGGCGCACAGGTCCGCCATCTGTAATCCGGCTACGTCGGCCTTCTTGTCGACGAACCTGATGGCGCCGAATTTCTCGAGGCTTAGGCCGCCGAGGGCTTTCACGGTCCGTTCATCCTCATGCCGGCCGCGCGATTCTAGGATGATGGGTGGAGGGGTCGCGTCGGCTTCGCCAAAGGTCAGTTCTTCGAGTAAGCGGCCTAGGCAGGCGCCATAGGAGAAGCACCGTAACGGGTCGCGCTTGTCCCATGCCACGGCGTGGACGTTCGCACGTGAAAATCGCACCAGTTTGCTGAGGTCGTCTAGGAAAGCCGCGCGCTTGGACGCATTCAGAAGAAAGCTGAATTCACCCTGTGGTCTGCGGATCTCACGCTCATGGAGCACCGGGAGTTCATGTCCCCAGTGTCGAAGCTTGAACTCAATCATCGAAGGCACGAAGTGCCGGACATAGTCGGAAGTTTCGAAGCAACAGGCGACCAGCACGAAAAGCGGATAATCGCTGTTACGGTCATCCACCCCATGGTCTCCGCTTTCATCGATGTAAATTAGCCTCATGCGCTCATTGACCTGACCCGCACCCGCGAATCAAAGCAGGGAATCTGGCTGGATTAATAAGGGTTTTCCCGCCCTTGGGTCAGATCGACCGAAGCTGCCAAGGCCTTGGCTTGACCATCCCTCTTAGCTCCCCATTAGTGAACGTCCTTCGAACTGACGAAGGACCTGGAGAGGTGGCTGAGTGGCCGAAAGCGCCCGTTTGCTAAATGGGTATACCCCAAAAGGGTATCGTGGGTTCGAATCCCATCCTCTCCGCCACTTTCAAGAGGCTCGCAGGCCCAGAGGCCCAGAGGCCCTGAGGCTCAGATGGCATGAACCGAGCCGGGGATGGGGTGAGAACTTGTCGGTTTGTGGCGGACGGGGTCAGGCCGTTGCTGAAAATAGCCTGATGCCGAACCCCGCCTATTCTTCGGTTCGGTATCAGTCCATGGCGAGTAACGGCCTGACCCCATGCTCGGCCCGGCGATGGAGCTAGGGCAGGCAGGCTGGAACGCTAACTTGCTGACTTATGCTCTGACTCCAGAGTCTGATATTACATCACAGCAACTCAGGGTAAGGCCATACTTTGAGTCTTTTCTTGAACCTTTTCTTTTGGATTCAGGAGTAATTCAGGACGATCCCGCAAATGCGGTGAAGTATGATGTTCTCGCCAGGGGGA
>JBDLWC010000088.1:0-8338 GCA_039804485.1 Verrucomicrobiota bacterium | reverse complement strand
CTTGGCGTATTTGCCGATGACCTCGTCGATGAGGGCGAGGTCGCGGATGACGCCCTGCACCAGTTCTTCGGCGAAGGCGTAGTACTCGCGGGGCTGCGGGCGGCCGGAGAAGAAATCGAAGAGCGCCGTGACCATGTCGGCGTGGCGCTGGACTTCCCATGAGACCAGGAACTGCATCGCCGCGACGCGGCTGTCATGCCGGCGGTTGCGCTTCACGGGCGGCGCGGCGGGGTCGACGACGGGGGCCGCGGCCACGTCCGGCGCGATGATGGCGATCTCGACGCCGGCCGGCACGTTATGACGGCGGAGCGCGTCGACGGTCTTCTGGTTGGAGCCGATGATCTCCAGGAGCCGGAAGTGCCCGCGGATCTCGTCGCGCAGGGCGGTGCGCGGTTCTTCCATCTGGGACGGATGCGGGAAGGGGCCGGCGACCCGGGCGCCGGTGGCGCCCACGATGGCGAAGATGTCGGCGGCGGTCTGGTCGGCCATCCGGTAGTCGACGCTTTTGATCCGGATGCGGATCTTGGCGCGCGCGGAGGCGCTGACAGGAGAGTCTGCTTCCATGGGTCAGTTCTGGGCGAAAGGTTCGGAGCCGCCGCGCTTGCGTTCCTCGTCCTCGACCTGGTCGAGGCGTTCGCCGAGGGCCACGCGGTGGCGCGCCATCGTCAGGGCGGCGTGCGCGAATTCCGTGCCGCGGTCCAGGGCGCCCTGGCAGCGCGCGACCGCCTGCTCGCGGGAATTCGTGACCACGATGCCGTTGATCACCGGGACCTCGGAGCGGATGGCGACATCCTGCAGGGCCGTCGCGGTGGAATGCGCGATGATCTCGTGGTGCGGGGTGTCGCCGGCGATGACGACGCCCAGCGCGATGACGCAGTCGTAATCGCCGCTCATGGCGGCCATGTAGGCCGCGTAAGGGATCTCCCCGGAGCCCGGGACTTCGAGCGAGACGATGCCCGCGGCGGGCACGCCCGCCGCGCGGAGGGCGCGCTGGGCGTTCTTCTTCAGGGCCTGGACCAGCTCGGCGTTGTAACCCGCCGACACGATGGCGAAACGGAGTTCAGCGCCGTCGACGGCGTCGGGAGTGGGCTTGTCTAGGCTCATGGCGGAAGAACGGACGGCCGATGGAGTCTCTTCCGAACCCGCCTGCAAGCGGAAACGGCCGAAACGCCTCAGAACGGAACCTGCTCGACGATTTCCAGCCCGTAACCGCCCAGCCCGACGACCTTCCGCGGGTTGTTCGTGATGAGCCGGATGCGGCGCAGTCCGAGATGCGAAAGGATCTGGGCGCCGATGCCGTAATCGCGGGCGTCCATGGCGCCGAGGCGGACCCCGGACTGGTCGGCCTGCACGCCGCCGAAGGGCTGGGTGACGTGGACGATCACCCCGCGGCCGGCCTTGGCCACGGCTTCGAAGCTGGCGGCGAGCGAGGCGCCCGCCCCGAAAGCGCTGCCGCGGAAGAGGTCGCCGAGCATGTTCTCGCGCTGCACGCGCACGAGGGTCGGCGATGCGTCGGGCTGGCCGAGCGTGAACACCAGGTGCTGACGGCCGTCGGGCAGCGAACGGTAGACGCGCAGGGCGAACTCGCCCCAGGCGGACCGGAAGGGGCTTTCGGCGACGAGCTCGACGAGACGCTCGCGGCGATGGCGGAACTCGATGAGCTGCGCGATGGAGACCATGTGCAGGCCGAACTTGCGCTTGAGCTCGACGAGTTCCGGGAGCCGGGCCATCGAACCGTCCTCGTTCAGGATCTCACAGATGACGCCGCTGGGGTGGAGGCCGGCGAGCGACGCGAGGTCGACGGCGGCCTCGGTGTGGCCGGCGCGCTGCAGCACGCCGCCCGGACGGGCGAGGAGCGGGAAGATGTGGCCGGGCTGCACGAGCGCCTCGGGCTTGGCCTGCGGGTCGGCGAGGATGGCGATCGTCTTCGCCCGGTCATAGGCGGAGATGCCGGTCGAGATGCCTTCGGCGGCGTCGACGGACACCGCGAAAGCGGTGCGCTGCGATTCGCGGTTCTCGGGCACCATCTGGGAGATGCCCAGGCGGCGGAGCTGGTGCTCGACGGTCGGGACGCAGATGAGGCCGCGCGCGTGGCGGATCATCATGTTGACCGTCTCCGGGGTCGCCTTGGAGGCGGCCATCACGAGGTCGCCCTCGTTCTCGCGGTTCTCGTCATCCGTCACGATGACGAGCTTCCCGGCGGCGATGTCCGCGAGGGCTTCCTCGATGGTGTCGAAGGGCTCGTTCATGGTGGAGGGGAAGGTCGAACGTGTCGCTTCTCCGCCTTGGCGCAAGCGGGGAGATGCGAGGACGGACGCGTCTCCGGCCGATAAGACGCGGAAACGCGGCTGAAACCCGCCCGCCGCCGCTTACTCGTAAGTCAGCTGCGCGGTGGCGGTGGTGTCAGCCGAGGAAACCGTCCGCACCCAATAGGCTTGGAACCAGGCGGGGAAGACGTGCGTCGCGTCGGCGCCGGGCGCCAGGCGGAACTGCTGATAGGGGACGAAATGCCCGTCGCCGGCGACGTCGACCTCCACGGTGATGACGGACTCGGCGGCGCCTTCGTTCTTCAGCGCGAGGGTCTTCTTGTCGTAACCGGTCATCAGGTAAGGGTCCGACGGCTTCCCGGCCGCGACCGCCGTCTTGAGCCAGGGGCCGCCCTGACCACGGGGCTTGCCGAGTTTCCAGAGGTCGTCGGCGGCGCCCACCCAGACCGCGGCCTGGCCGTCGGCCGAGCGGATGAGGTGACGGTTGTCCGTCTTGGCCGCGGGGTCCGCGCCGGTGAGCACCAGCAGGCCGCGGTAGGAGCAGTAGTCATGCACGGCGAGGTCGCTGGTCGCGATCGGTCGCATGCGGATGGCGCCGAGCGCGTTCAGCGCCGGGAGTTCGTAGAACGTGCCGTGGGCCTGGAAGAGGTCGCGTTCGGTGCAGACCTCACGCGCCTTGCGGAGCGCGCTCTTCGCGATGAGTTCGTCCTGGCGGGCCTCGGCCGAGCGCGGCAGGCGCCAGCGCCCGCCGGCTTCCTCGAAGATGACGGAGGCGGCGTCCGTCGAGAGGATGCCGCGGGGGATGGCCGTGTTCTTCGCGATGAATTCCGCGACCTTCGGGTCGGCCTGCTTCACGAGGCGCAGGTCGGCGGTGAGCTCATAGGCCGCGCCGGGCGTGGTCTGGCCGTCCTTCAGCTTGGCGGTGAGCACGCCGAGCGTGCGCAGGTTCTCGCCGCGGGTCAGCACGAACGCGCCGCGTGACTCCTTGTCCCGGGCGCCGCTCAGGCCGGCGAAGATCTTGTCGCGCGTCGTGCCGCGTCCGTCGGCCGCGGCGTACTGGAAGGCGGCGGTGGCCTGCGTCAGGGCGCGGTCGGACTTCACCCGGATCCAGACGGCGGTGACGTCCGCGGGGATCTCGACCCAGGCGCCGGCGGCGTCGGCCGCGATGTCCTGCGTGCGCCACTCGGTCCACTTCCCGTCGCCGGCCTGGTCGACCTCGAGCGTGAAGCGCGTCGCGGCGCCGGTGTCATGGCCGAGGTAGACGGAGCGCTTGGCGAAACCGCTCAGCAGGAAGGCGTCGGAAGGTTTCCCGGCTTCGGCCGCTTCGCGTACCCAGACGCTGCCTCGGCCGAGCACCGGGCCGAGGAGGTCGAGCTGGTCGGGGGACATGAACCAGAGATTGGAGTGCGACTGGCCCGGGGCGCCGACCTGACCCTTGGCCGCGCGCTTGTTGAGGAACTCCGACTTGGCGGTGTCGTCGCAGCCGAAGACCAGCTGGTCGTTCCAGCGGGTGAAGTCGCCGATGACCTTGAGGTAGGTCGAGCGCGGGCTGATGCCGGCCGATTTCGACGGCGAGAAGTCCGCCGGGAATTTCCAGAACATGCCGTGCATGGTCATCAGGCGCGAGCCCGGCTCGCCGATGTCGCGGATGCGCGGCCATTCCGTGTTCCAGCCGTGGGCGCCGTCATAGGTGTGGGTCGCCTTGGGCAGACGGTAGTAATGCCAGGAGCCTTCGGCCAGGCAGGCCAGGAGAAGCGAGCGATGGTCCCAGCCGGTGGCCCAGACGGGGTCCTTGGCGGGGTCGGTGTTGCCCTCGAGTCCGCCGGGTCCGGTGACTTCGGTGAACTGGTTGCGTCGGACGAGCGTCCAGTTGCCTTCGCCCTTCCAGGAGCCCAGCGCGCCGCTGGTCACGGTCGGGATGTTGCGCGCCGCCGCGGTGTCCTCGCCGTTGTTCGAGATCACCAGGACGCCTTGTCCGGAGTAGAGGCCTTTGGCGTGATAGCCGGGCAGGGTGGTCGTGATCTTCGCCGGACGGACCTCGGCGGTCTGTCCGGGCTTGGGCACGTTCTTCTTCTCCTTGATGAGGCCGGTGACCTCGAGCGTGCGGACGTCGACTTCGTAGAGCCCGTCCTCCATGGTGGCGAAGTAGACCTTGTTCGCCGGGTCGGTCAGGTGGCGGGCGTTGCCCGTCAGGCGTCCGGGCATGAGCTTGGGCGGGATGACACGCACCGCGCGATCGGCGCCGATGAGGTAAGGCCCGATGATCAGCTGCTTGGATTCGCGATGGATCATCCGGTTCGCGGGCGTGCCGCCGACGCTTTCGGGGCGGACGACCATGGCGAGGTCGGACGTGATCTCGTAAAGTTTGTCGCTCGAGCCGTAAGGCATGTGCGGTCCGTAGGTGATGACCCAGAGGCGGTCGGCCCAAGGGACCACGGCGCCGGTGCCGCATTCGCCTTCATTGTTGTAATAGGCGAGCTCAGGATAGATGCCGGACCAGGCCTGGGGCGCGGCTTGCGCGGTGAGCGCGCCCAGCGTGAGCGCGAGGAGAGAGCGGAGGGAAGGGGGCACGATGCGCCACGTTTTCACGTCTGACGGAGGCAGGCAAGTTTATGATACGGCTTGCCAGAACCAGATCAGGAGCAGCCAGCCCAGAAAAGCCGCGGCAGGCCATCCGAGCAGATGCCGGACCTGTCGCGACTGCGCTTGCGCGAGGAAGACCGCGGCCAGCAGCGCTCCGCCCAGAGGTCCGAGCCAACGATGAGGCAGGGTGAGCTCGACCTGGATGCCCGGCACCATCGCGCCGGCTTCGGCGAGCCAGCCCATCGCGCGCAAGACCAGCGCGGCGGCGCCGTTCAGCCAGCTCGCGGGCGCGGCCAGCCAGTCGCAAGGGCTGAGCGCGACGGAGGCCATGCCGAGCAGCAGGGGGATCTCCGACAATGGGACGAGGATCAGATTGATGAGCACGCCGCCCCAGCTGGCCGCGCCGAACAGCCCGAGCGCGAGCGGCGCGCCGGCGAGGGTCGCCGCCGCCGAGACGGCGAGTCCGCCCAGGACGAAGGCGCGCGCCCGCGCGCGGACGCGCAGGGCCGCGCTCCGCGTCGACGCCGGCGTGAGACGTTCTTCCAGGCTTGGCTCGGTCAGCAGGCGCGCCGCCGGACCGCCGGCGACGATGATGCCGAGCACGGTCGCATAGCTCAGTTGGAAACCCGCGTCCGCGCAGGCCCCGGGTTCCAGGATCAGGGTCGCCGCGCAGGCCAAGGCCAGGGATTGCAAGGCGGGCGTCGCGCGTCCGCCGACGCGTCCGCCCCAGAGAAAAGCGGCCATGATCCAGGCCCGCACCGAGGAGGGGGACGCGCCGGTGACCTGCACGTAAAGCCAGAGCAGCGCGAGGATGACAAGGCCTGCGGGCAGGTCCGGCGCGCGGGCGCGGCGCGCGCACCAGAGCAGCACGGCCGCCATGCCGGCGATGTGCAGTCCGCTGATGGCGAAGAGATGCAGCGTGCCGGTCGCGGCGAACGCCGACTTGGCGTCGGCCGGCAGGAGCGCCGTGCGACCGAGCATCGTCGCCGCGAGCATCGCCCCGCCGGCGGGGTCCTCCCAGGGCAGCGTCCGCAGCCAAGTCTCGAGCCGGGCCTGCTGTGCTTGTCGCCAGCGGGCGAAGCGCGAGGCGGGCGCGAGCTCGCCCAGCACCCGGCCGCCGCGCAGCTTGAACGTCGCTCCTTGTGAACGGAGCCAGGCGTCGTATCCGCCGGACCCAGGGGAGAGCGGGGCGAGGACTCCGGCGATCATCCGTTCGCTCCCTTCGGGAGGACAGTCGCCGCGCGCCGAAATCGCGACGCGGCGGCGGAAGAGGGCATCGTCACGCTCCGTCACCCAACCCCAGCCGCTCCAGCCATCGTCGCCGGTCCGCGGGGTGGCGCGTTCGATGCGCAACGGGAGTTCGACGAAGCTTCGCCTGAGCGCGAGCGGTTCGCGCGGCGGTGTCCGCAGGTGGTGCCAGGCCGCCCCGAGGGCGATGCCCGCGCAGGCCAGCGCGAACAAGGTGAACCAGGCGGAGCGCCGGCCGAACCAGGCGAGCAACAGGGCCATGACTCCCCCGGCCAGCCAAGGACCAGGGGTTGCGTCGAGGGCCGCGTCGAGCGAGGCCCCGGCGAGCAAAGGCAGCGCAAGCCAGAGGGCGGGGCAATGGCCGAACCGGTCGGGGGTCAGGGAGTCTTGCTCCAGGGGGTCGGGCCGGTCCATGCACGGAGGCCTTCGCCGCCGATGGGCAGGGTGGCGACCTCCGCGGCCAGCGAAACCCAGGCCGGGTGCTTGGCGAGCGCGGCGTCCTGAAGCAGATTACCTAGGGGTTTGACGACAAATCCTCGGGAAGACCACCTTGGGTGGGGAAGGGTGACCGTCGGGCTGACCCACTCGCCCCCTTCATAGAAGAGCAGATCGATATCTAAAGTCCGGGGGCCGTTGCGTTCGGCGGTGCGCCGCCGCCCCAACTCGAGCTCAATGGCCAAGGTCCGGACGATGAGTTCGTCGGGATTTAAATCACAATCAATTGCTAGACAAAGATTTAAGAAATTAGGTTGATCGGCATACCCTACCGGATCCGAGTCCACGGCCGGGGAAATGGCCAGGATCTGTACGCCCGGAAGGGAGCTAAGGGCGTGGATAGCAAGACCTAGGATGGCGGCGCGGTCGCCGACATTGCTTCCCAGCCCAAGAAGATACTGCCGACGGGCCCCTTTCACGCCCGAACGCGCCGGATTTTCACCGAAATCGCGTCAAACTCGGCAGCCACGGGGGCGAACGGCTTGTTTACCTCGACCGTGACGGCTTGGACGCAGCTGAACGTGCCCAAAATACGCGCCGCGATCTGCTGGGCGAGAGTCTCGATCAGGTAGACCGGCTGGCCCGTGAGCTGGGCTTCGACCGTGCGGATGACATCGGCATAGTTCACCGTCAGTTTCAGGTCATCGGCGGCGGCCGCCGGGCGGGTGTCGACCTCCAGGTCGACGGAGACGGTGAAGCGTTGGCCGAGGCGTTTTTCCTCGGGCAACGCCCCGTGGTGTCCGAAGGACTTGATGCCGGCGATCCTGATGATGTCCACGCCTCGATGAATGACCGCCGGAGACGACCCTGCAAGCGCCTTCCCGCCCTCGGCCGGCATTTGTTAGAAGTCCCCACTTGACCAACCTTCCGAGGGTCGCTGACAGTCCGCGGAATACTATGCCTAAGAGGACCGATATCCGCTCAATCCTCATCATCGGCTCGGGACCGATCATCATCGGCCAAGCCTGCGAGTTCGATTATTCCGGCACCCAGGCCTGCAAGGCCCTTCGCGAAGAAGGCTACCGGGTCATCCTGGTGAATTCCAATCCGGCGACGATCATGACCGATCCGGAGACGGCGGACGTCACCTACGTCGAGCCTCTCACGGTCGAGTCCGTCGAGCGCATCATCGCGAAAGAGAAGCCCGACGCGCTCCTCCCGACGCTCGGCGGCCAGACGGCGCTCAACCTCTCGCTCAAGCTCGCCCGCACCGGCGTCCTCGCCAAGCACGGCGTCGAGCTGATCGGCGCGAAGGAAGCGGCGATCGAGCGCGGCGAGGACCGCGAGATCTTCAAGAAGCTCATGCTCGACATCGGGCTCGATGTCCCGCGCTCCCGCGTCGTGAAATCCCTCGAGGCCGCGCGCGAGACCATCGCCCTCATCGGCGGCGAGTTCCCGGTCATCATCCGCCCCTCCTACACGCTCGGCGGCACCGGCGGCGGCATCGCCTACAACCGCGAGGAGTTCGAACGCATGGCGCAGGCCGGCCTCGACGCCTCCCCTGTCCACGAGGTCCTCATCGAGGAGTGCCTCCTCGGCTGGAAGGAATACGAGATGGAAGTGATGCGCGACCACAAGGACCAGTGCGTCATCATCTGCTCGATCGAGAATTTCGACCCGATGGGCGTCCACACCGGCGACTCCATCACCGTCGCCCCCGCGCTCACGCTGACCGACAAGGAATACCAGCTGATGCGCGACGCCTCGTTCGCCGTCATCCGCGCCGTCGGCGTCGAGACCGGCGG
>JBDLWC010000087.1:0-11802 GCA_039804485.1 Verrucomicrobiota bacterium | reverse complement strand
CGAAGACGTCTCTTCGCGCTAACCCCCGCCGTCTCTCTCCGCCCGCATGAGCCAGAAAAAGGCCGTCATCGTCAACCTCGCCGCCTCGAGCGTCTCGTTCTCGCGGTTCTCGCTCGACGCCGGACGTCTCGTGCTCGAGGCCTGTTTCACCGAGGAGATCACCCCGGGAGTCACCGCGGACGAAGAGTGGTTGAACGCCGCGCAGGAAGCGCTCGCCAATCTCGTCGGTCAGCACGACCTGAAGGGTCAGGTCACCGTCATCGCGCCCGCCTTCCTGCTTCTGCAGAAGCCGCTGAAGGTGCCGCAGGTCGAGAAAGACCGTCAGGCTCAGATCGTCGCCTTCGAGGCGCAGAACGCGATCCCCTATCCCCTCAACGAGGTCATCTGGGACAGCCAGCTGATGGCTTCCGACGGCGTCGAAGCCGAAGTCCTGCTCTTCGCCCTGCGCGCGGATGTCGCGGCGAGGATCGCCCGCCTCGTCACGGCCACCGGCCTGCGCCCGATGTCGATCCAAGCGGCGCCGCTGCTGGACAGCCAGGCCTTCCAGCTCGCCGGCGACGCCGCCGTCGAGGAGGTCCTGATCGTCAACGTCGGCGCCCGTTCCACCACCCTCAGCTTCTTCGGCCCGGGCGGAGTGAGCATCCAGACCGCCGCGAACATGGGCGGCAATCTGCTCACCCAAGGTCTTTCCGATAACACCGGACAGTCCTTCGCCACTTCCGAGGCCATCAAGATCGGTCACTTCACCGGCGTCCTCCAGCTGGCCGAGTCGGACACGCAGGTCGCCCTGCTGCAGGCGAATTCCCAGGCCTTCATCCGCCGGCTCACCCAGGACATCAACCGCCGCCTCATCAATGTCCGTCGCGGCGCCAACCCGCGTCAGCCCACGCGCATCCTGCTCACCGGTCGCGCTTCGCAGGTGCCCGGCCTGGTCGAACAGCTCGGCGAGACCCTCCGGCTCCCGGTCGAAGCCTTCGACCCGACGATCCTCCTCGCCGCGGGCCCGGAACTTTCCGCTGAAACCCTGCAGAGGGCCCGGTTCCAGCTCACGGAAGTGATCGGCGAGGCCGCCCGTCTCGTCCTGCCCCAGCTCAGCGGGGTCAATCTCATCCCGCGGGACATCGCGGCCCAGCAGGCGTTCGACGCCCGCAAGCCGGGCTTGCTCGTGGCCGCCGCGCTCGCCGCCGCCGCGCCGATCCTCGTCTGGCTCGCCCTGATGGACACCGAATCCTGGAACAACGACCAGGTGAAGGTCGCCACTACCAGCCAGAACGAGCTCGCCGCCCGTCGGGCCGCCATCCTGCAGTCCCGCATCAAGGCCTCGGAACTCTCCCGCAAGTCCCAGGAGCTCGAATCGGTCGTGCTCAACCGCTCCAACTGGCCCGCTTTCCTCGGCGACCTGCAGGCCCGCGTCGGCGAATGCAAGAACACCTGGATCGAAGAACTCCAAGTGAAGCATGAGACGATGCCCGCGCCCGCGCCCGAAGCCGGCCAGCCGGCGTCGCCGCCCGTCGTGGTGACCAAGGTCGTCATCGGCGTGCGCTTCCTCTTCGCCGACGCGCCCTTCGAATCGAAGCAGTATCGTTCCGCCTCCGAAAAGGCCTACCTCGAGGCCCTGCTCAAGGCCGTGCGCAAATCTCCTTACGTCGCCGCCGTGCCGGAGAGCGAGATCAGCGTGACGGATCAGACGATCCGGGTCGCCGAGAAGACGGAGATCCGCATGACGCCCAAGGCGACGATCACTCTGGTCATCCACAAGGACAAGGTCCTCTAAGCCATGGAAAATTTTAAGAAAAACCTCAGCTTCAACCTCGCGCTCATCGCGCTCGTCCTGTGCTTCTGCGCCGGACTCGGGCTCGCCGCCCAGGCCTACCTGAACGGCGTCGCGAGCACCGAGCAGCTCAAGCGCGGCGGCAACGTCCAGGCCGAGCTCCTGCGCGGCCACGCGTTCGGCCCCGGCGAGGAGCGCGTCGCCCTGACCGAGGAGAACGTCAAGAAAGCCGAAGCCGACGTCGCCGAGCTCGTCGCCCACCATGAGCTCCTGCGGGCCGCCATCGCGGGCAACCCGGACATGATGTTCAAGGGCCGGCCCACCGCCAACTCCGCCGAACTGAGCGCCCAGCTGCGCGAATCGGTGGACGGATGGCGGAAGCTCGCCGCGGACAACGGCATCAAGCTCTCCGCCACCGATCCGACCTCGTTCGGCTTCCATCGCTACATCCATAACCAAGGCACCTCGCCGAAGCGCGACTTCCAGAAGGTCGACCAGCAGCGCCAGATCATCGACTTCCTGGTCCGCCAGCTCGTCGAGTCCCGCCCCGCCGGCGCCCCTCTCATGATCGAGTCGCTCGACCGGGAGGCCGTCGAGACGTTCGTCGTCATCCCCGAAGGCAAGCCGGGCGCCGGCACCTTCGGTCCGGATCCGGAAGCCCCGCGCAGCGAGAACGACGAGTTTCTTCCCACCCGCACGTTCGCCCGTCAAGGCCAGGTCGAGGCCCTTTCCTTCCGGGTCCGCTTCATCGCGCACACCCCGACGCTCCGGACTTTCGTCAATCGTATCCGCAACTCCGGCCGCCCGCTCGTGATCACCGCCGTCCAGGTTTCCCCGACCAGCAAGGACAACGAGAAACTGCTCGAAGGTCCCGTGGTCGCCGCCGGTAACGGCGCGGCGACTCCGGCCGGCCCGCCCCCGGCCTTCTTCGTCGAAGAAGCTCCGACTCCCGGCGCTTCCAAGGAGGACAAACGCGTCCCCGTCGTCCAGCGCAAGCTTTCCGCCTTCACCGTGCAGGTGGACTACCTCTCCGTCGTCGACGAGAAGCCGGCGGCCAACGCCGAAGGCGAGAACCCGAAATAATCCCCGGCCATGACCTCCCGCAAGGACATCATCCTCATCGCCCTCGGCGGCCTGCTCTCCGCAGCCGGCTTGGTCTTCTATTTCAACCCCACGGCCGTCCTCCCCGTCATGCCGGTCGTGCCCGACGCCGAGAACCGGGAGGCCGTGATCCGGAAGCGCTGGATCGTCACCCCCTCCGGCGTGGCCTACCCCAGCACCCCTCGCGCCTCGTTGGAGGACAACGTCAAGGATTGGCTGAGCCCCCAGGAGGACGAAGATAACTGGGATTACGACCTTTTCACCTCGATCGACGTCGTCTGGGATCCGGCGATCAAGGAATACGTCCCGCGCAGCCGCAAGCCCGACGAAATGCCGCCCTTCGGCATCACCCTCGTCTCCGTCGGCCACCCCGTCTATCCTTACATCCTGAGCCATACCACCATGGGGCCTGGTCGCAAGGAAGAGGACCGCCTCATCTCCCTCAAGAACGTCAAGACGAAGAAGTATCTCGACGACTGTAAGCTCAACACGCCGATTCCCGGCGCCCCCAACCTCCTCTTGAAGTCCTACAAGGTGGTGCGCGGCAAGGACGCGGACGGCATCCCGTTCGTACGCAATGTCCTGACCGTCGCCGACCCGCAGTTCGGCGTCGTCGAAATCGACGACGAGAAGCCGCTCGAATTCAAGGACCGCATCGAAATCGTGCTGGGGTCCGCCACCGATCCGGCCTGGCGTCTCACCCTCGTGGCGGGCAACAAGCCGGGGGCCGCTCCCACCTTCAAGTCCGGAGGGGATAAGTTCACCTACAACGGGGCGACTTACGTGGTCAAAGGCATTGACTTGGCGGCCAAGAGCGTGAGTTTTGATAAGACTTTCGCGCTCAACCCCAAGAAGCCTAAGAAACTCGCCTCCGACCCGAAGACCTTGGTCGTGCCCGCTCCGGCCGCCCCCGTCCCCAAGTCCAAGCCAGGTTCGCCCGCCGCGCCGAAGAAAACCCCTTAACCTATTTCAAAGCCCCCACTCATGAAAGATCTCCAACGTAAGCAGCTTGCCTGGGCCGCCTTGGTCCTCGCTCTCGCCGCCGGCACGCTCATCGCCCAGGACGGCGACGCTTCCGCCCGCAAACCGGCGCTGCTCCTCGAGGCATTGAAAGCCCGCGACGAAGGCAACCTCCTCGCCGCGAAGGAAAAGTACGAGGCGCTCCTCGCCATCGACGCCAAGGATCCCGGCGCCGTCGAGGGTCTGGCTTCGGTCAGCGCCGCCCTTGCCGAGGCCGCCGCCGCCAAGCAGGCCGCCGCCGAGGCCGCCGCTGCCGCCGCCGCCAAGGCGACCGCTCCTGAGCCGGCCCCCGTGGTCACCCCGCCCGCCCCGGTCAGCGCGCTCGCGGAAGTCGCCGCTTCCCATCAGAGCCGCTTCGAAGAAGTCTCCCGCGCCATCCAGGCCGCCCGGAATTCCCTCGATGCCGGCGACTTCAAGCGCGCTTCGGAGATCATCGAAGGCGCCAGCGGCGCCCTCGCTTCCATTCCTTCCGCGGCCGCCCAGAAACTCCGCGACGAGCTCGCCCTCGTGAAGCAGGACCTGTTCATCCGTCGCGACGTCGGCGGCACGGCCGTGGCCCAGGAAGAAGTCCGCCGCCTCGCCCAGGCCAACGCGGCCAAGCTCTCCAAGCAGACGGCCGCCGTCGCCGCCGCCGAGAGCCAGATCCGCCGGGCTACCGCGGAATCCATCGACACCGCCCTCACCGACCTCGACACCATCGAGCGTTCGCTCGGCGACGACTCGCTCACCAACAAGGAGCTCAAGGCCCGCATCAAGAACGCCAAGGGCGCGGGCCTCGCCCGCCGGACCCTCATCGCCATCGAAGCCCGCGAGATGTCGAAGGCCGCCTCGCTGGTCGCCCAGTACGCCTCGCTGAAGGGCAAGGATGACCCGAGCGTCGCGCGTCTGCAGAAGGAACTGACTTCCCGCGCCAAGGATCCGACCTACCGCAACATCGACGAGCTTTCGCCCGGCCTCCGCGCCAAGGACGACAAGGTCAACGAACTGCTGGTCAAGGGACGCGCCCGTTACCTCTACGGCGACTACCAAGGCGCCATCGAGGCTTACCGCGAAGTTCTGCAGTACCAGCCCAACAACTCCGAGTCGAAGGCCTACCAGGTGCGCATCCGCCAGATCCTTTCCGAGAGCTCCGGCCAGTGGAACCGCGAGGTAACCAAGACCAAGCTGCTCGAGCTGCTCGACGAGACCTGGAAGCTCCCCGAAGTCTTCAATCGCGAGAACATCAAGGTCGACGCCGGCAGCGGCAACGATCCGGTCATCGAGAAGATGAAGTCCATCCGCCTGCCGGACGGTTACATCGCCCGCGACCAGCCGCTGGACCGCGCCCTGACCCTTCTGGCCACCGCCGCCCAGACCTACGACAAGGACCAGAAGGGCGTGAACATCGTCCCGCTGGATCTCGCCAACGAGAACCCCACCGTCAACCTGCAGCTGGGCAGCGGCATCACCGTCTACCAGTGCCTTGACTACATCTGCAAACGCGTCGGCTACAGCTTCACCGTCAGCTCCGGCGGCGTCGTCGAAGTCCGCAAGGAAGCCGGTGACAGCCTCCTCGAGACCGAGTTCTTCGAGCTCACCCAGGCCGCCGTCGTCAAGATGACCGGCCAGGGTCTCACCACCACCGCCCCGGGCACCACGGGCGGCGCCAATCCCTTCGGCGGAGCCGCCGTGGGCACGGCCGACGCCACCAGCGGCAATCCTCAGGAAAACGCCATCCGCAGCTTCCTGACGCGTTCCGGCGTGCCCTTCGAGGCCCCTGCCACGCTCTCCTTCGACGGCACCCGCCTCATCGTCAGCCAGAGCCGCAAGAACCTCGACCGGGTGAAGAACATCATCCGTCGTTACTCCGACATCAAGCAGGTCCACATCGAGGCCAAGTTCATCGAAGTGGAGCAGAAGGTGCTCAACGAGCTCGGCTTCAACTGGAACATGTCGCCGCAGCTCATCGCGGGCTCGACGCTTCCGTCGCCCTTCAATCAGGTCGACCCGACCGCGACCGCGAGCGCCCAGACCAACCTGCGCTCGATCAACCGGGTGTTCGCGCAGAACAACCAGGCGGTCCGCCAGCTGGTCATCAGCACCGGCGGCGGCGCCGCTCCTGAGGTCTTCAACCAGGGCGCGCCGGTCATCCCGGGCGACGTGAACCTGGGCAACACCAACAACACCTATTCCGGCCGCGTGAGCATCATCGGCTCGCAGGCCCTCAACGTGGCCATCCGCGCCATCGAGGAGAAAGCCGGCAGCGATCTCATGTCCAGCCCGAGCCTCACCGTGCTCGACGGCAAGACGGCGGTCATCAGCGTCGCCCAGCTCCTGCGTTATCCGCAGGCCTACGGCGACATCCAGTCCAACGTCGGCCAGGCCGGCGGCATCGTGGGCGGCGGCGGCGGCGGCGGAGCCACCGCGACCATCACCGCGGGTACGCCCCAGGATTTCACGACCCAGCAGGTCGGTGTCTCCCTCGAAGTCACCCCGACCGTCGCGGCGGACGATTCCATCGCCCTGAACCTCAAGCCGAAGGTGACCGAGTTCGAAGGCTTCGTCGAGTACGGCGGCACCTCGATCGCGCTGGCCGGCACCGTCTCGGTCTCCGTCCCCTCCGGCTTCTTCCAGCCGATCTTCAGCATCCGCGAAGTCACCACCGACGTCACCGTCTTCGACGGCGCCACGGTCGTGATCGGCGGCCTGACCCGCGAAGAAGTGCGCACGGTGGAGGACAAGGTCCCGGTCCTGGGCTCCCTGCCCCTGATCGGCGCCGCTTTCCGTTCCTCGGGCAAGAGCGTGCAGAAGCGCAACCTCATGATCTTCGTGACGGCCAACCTCGTCTCCCCGGGCGGCGCGACCCTGCGCAGCACCCATCCGGGCATGCGCGCCGGTTCGACCTTCTCGAATCCCACGATCATCTCGCCGGCCGGCGCGGTCTACCGCGAGCCGATCGAAGTCGCGGCCCCGGTCACGGCGCCTGCTCCGGTCTCCGAGCCGGGCAAGTAAGTCCGCCCGTCCCCCCTGTGCAGGCCCGCCTTCCGGCGGGCCTGCTTTTTTCTGGAAGCACGCGCCGGCCGGGCCGACAATCAGGCATGCGCTGGCTGCTTATCGATGGCTTCAACCTGGTCTTCCGCAGCCACTTCGCGATGGAGCGTTCGAACCTCCGGCGGCCTTCCGATCAGTTCCCTACGGGTGCTTTGCATGGATGGATCAAGTCGCTCACCGATCTGCGTGACGCCGAGCGGCCTGACCGTTGCGCGGTCTTCTTCGACCTTGGCGGCTCCGACCGGCATCTGGAGATCCTGCCTGAGTACAAGGCGCAGCGCGACGACACGCCCGAGGACATCGTCCGGCAGCTGCCCGAGATCAAGCGGCTGACCGCTCTGCTCGGATTCCAGATCTTCGAGCGTCGCGGGGTCGAGGCCGACGACCTGATCGCGACCGCGGTCCGCGTGCTCGCCGCCGAAGGCGCCGAATGCGTCATCGTCAGCGCCGACAAGGATTTCGGCCAATGCGTCGGCGGCCCGGTCACGCAGCTGGCGCCACCGCCGACGGCCAATCCCGCGCTCGGTTGGCGGCGGCTCGATCCGGCGGCGGTCACCGAGAAGTTCGGCGTCCCCCCGGCGCGTATCGCCGATTACCTCGCGCTCGTGGGCGACGCCTCGGACAATATCCCCGGTCTCAAGGGAGTCGGTCCCAAGACCGCCGTGAAATGGCTGACCGAGCATGGCGATCTCGAAGGCGTGCTCGCGGCCGCCGACCGGCTCCAGCCCGAGCGCTTCCGCGAGCAGGTGAGGGCGGAGGCCGCGCGCATCCGGAGCAACCTCGGTCTGGTCACTTTCCGGACGGATTTCGCCTTCGAGCCCGGCGAGCCCGCCGCCGAGGACGTCGCCGGCGTCGAAGCCTTCCTGGGCGAGATGGAGATGCTCTCGACCTTGCGCCGCTATCAGGCGAAGCACGGCCGGGCCGAAGTCCCTCCGCCCGTCGCGCCGCCCGCGCCGGAGACCCGGCAGGGCGAGCTCTTCTAGGCCACGAAAAAGGCCCGCCGGTGAAGGCGGGCCTCGTCGCGAAGACCGGGCGTCCGGCTCAGGCCTTCTTGTCGGGCTTCTTGTCGGCCTTCGGGGCTTCGCCGGCGGCCGGCGCGGCCTGCTGCTGGGCGGCGATGAGGCCTTGGATCTGGTTCACTTCTTCCTGGTTGAGCAGGATGACGAACTTCGACTCGAGCACTTCGACTTCGTAGTTGTGGGTGATGGAGTAGCCGACGCTCTCGGCCATCTCCCGATTGCCCTTGTTCAGGAGTTCGAGGGTCTGGTCGAGCTGGGTCTGGATGCGCGTCTTGTCTTCGGGCTTTTCGGCGCGCTTCAGGAGCTCGGTCAGCTGGAGGACGGCGTCGCGGCGGGCCTGCAGCACCTTGGCGAACTGATCGAACTGGACGACGAGGTCGAGTCCGCGGATCTCCGCGGTCTGCAGGAGCCGGCGATCGCCGCGCACCACGAGCTGCTCTTCCTTGAAGTTCTTGTCGGCGCGGGCCTTGGAGGCTTCTTCCTCGCTGACGACGGCGAACAGCCGCAGCGCGGTGTTGACGAAGGTGGCCTGGCGGTTGGCGATGGCCGGGACATTGAAGCCCCACACCTTGAAGAAGACGGCGTCCTTCTCGTTGAAGTCCTTGACCTCGGATTCGGCGACCTTGGTCAGGGCGTCGCGCTCGACCGTCGTGAGGGCGAGCTGGATGCGCTGCTGCAGCTGCTGGATGCGGCCGAAGTGCTGGCCGAGGACCTGCAGCTCCTGCTGGAAGCGGGCGAGGGAGCCTTGGTTGGAGATCGTCAGGACGACGCGGGCGAGGTTCTGGCCGAGCGGGATGAGCTCGATCGTCGGGCCTTTGGGGGCTTCGGCGGGGGTGTTTTCAGCGGTAGGCATGGGCGTAAGGGGTCAGGGGGGATTCAGGATTACTTCTTTTCGCCGGTGGCGGGCGCCTTGCTTTCGATCGCCTTCTTCTCGTCTTCGGTGATCTGCACGGTGAGCTTGGCCTCGGCCGGCAGGGTCAGGGCTTCGGAGGTGAAATCGAAGCCGTGGGCCTTCTTGAATTCCTCGAGCGACTTCGAGAGATCGTCCTGGATCTCCTTCAGCGCCTTCTCGACCTTCTTCTTGTCGTCGTCCTTCGTCAGCTTCGGCTGGAGGTCGATGAGCTGCTGGAGCTGGGCCTTGGCGTCGGCGATGCGCTTGAGGGAAAGGCCGAAGGTCTCGACCTCGACCTGGCCGGAGATCGTGTCGCGGATCTGGTAGCGCTTCTCGTTGGCGGTGATGATGGAGTCGCTCTTGAAATCCTTGGCGGCGGAAAGCTTGGCGAACTCCTCGTTGGTGATCGGAGTGGCGATGATGGCCTTGGTGAAGGCGAGCTGATAGGGGCGCTCGATGCTGAAGCCTCCGTAGAGCTTGCCCATGGACTCGTTGTCGCCCTTGAGCTTCGCCGACTTGGCGGCGATCTCATGGCCGCGGGCTTCTTTCTCCGGGGTGGTCAGGGCGTTCTCGAGGAAGATCTGCAGGCGCTTCAGTTCTTCGACCTGCTGCGTCAGCACCTGGATGTTCTTCTGGAAATTCAGGCACTCGGCGATGCTCTTCCCGGTCCAGACCTCGGCGAAATACACCTTGGACTCGGCCTTCGGCGAGCCGGTCAGTTTGACTTCAGGCGCGGATTCCGCCGCCTTGGCGTCAGCCGGCTTTTTCTCCTCGGCGTGAAGGGCGATGCAGGTGGCGGCCAAGAGGAACGTGAATTTGTTCATGGTGGGGTGGGGAAGGGGGTTTAAGTTAGCGAGTGGCTTGCTCGAGACTACCCAAAACAGCGAAAAACGGCTGATCGGACCAGGGGGCTCGTTGGGAATCTCTGTCCGCTCGGCCCGGTCCGGGCTTCCGGCGGAAGCGAACCCTTTGCTCACGGACTTAAGCGGTTTATAATGAAGCGTTTGCGTTTTATTATCGGCACCTTTCCGCCCCAAGGCGGAGCAAGGTCGCCAGAATCGTGCGTAAATCGGCCTGACCGGCCTGAATCTGCGGCGATCAATGGGCGGGTTGGACGGTCGGCAGGGGTATGAACCGACGCTTTCGCCAGCTCCGGCCCGATCGTATTAAAGACCACGAACCAGGTCGTGGGCCCGGTGGACGCGTCGGAGGCTCGCACCGGCTTGGGAATCCCGCCCATAACTGCGATTTTCGCGTCGGCGGGGAGGGCTCCCGCATCGGCTAGGCTTGATTTCCCCGCCTCCGTCCGCATTTTCATCCTTCCTCTGCGCCGCCACCTTAGCTCAGCTGGTAGAGCATCTCATTCGTAATGAGAATGTCGCCGGTTCAAATCCGGCAGGTGGCTCCAGCGCAGAGGTTTATTTCCAGCCCGTTTGCCCGCGCGGCATTTCCCACCACCTTCACGCCATGAGCCGCGCCGAACATCCGCCCCGCAGCCGGGACCTGTCCCGCCGATATGACCGTGAATTCCGGGCCAGCGACGCCTACCGCGCGACCTTGCCGGACATGCAGAACAAGGACGCCTCCCTGATCCAGGGCGCCAACGTCCCCATCCAGCATGTCGGCATCTCCGGCTTCCGCCTGCCGATGCTCGTCGCCACCCGCGACGGCAAGCCGCTCCCGCTCGAGTGCACCATCACGGGCTCGGTGTCCCTCGCCGCCGACCGCAAGGGCATCAACATGTCGCGCATCATGCGGACGTTCTACGAGTTCAAGGACCGCGTGGTCTCGCATGAGCTCCTCGAGGAGATCCTGATCCGCTATAAGAAGGACCTCGACTGCAGCCGGGCGCGCATCCTCGTCGAATTCCGCTACCCGATCCTCCAGAAGTCCCTGCGCTCGGGCCTCGAGGGCTGGCAGTACTACCGCGCGGTGCTCGAGGGCACGATCGACGACCTCGACCGTCTCCGTCGCTACGTCCATTTCGACTTCGTCTATTCGTCCGCCTGCCCCTGTTCCGCCGAGCTCACCGAGCACGCCCGCGAGGAGCGCGCCGCGTACGGCATCCCGCATTCCCAGCGTTCCAAGGCCCGCGTGGTCGCCGAGGTCTCGCCCGGTCGCGCCCTCTTCGTCGAGGACATGAAGGATCTCTGCCTCAAGGGCCTGCAGACCGAGACCCAGGTCATGGTGAAGCGCGAGGACGAACAGGCCTTCGCCGAGCTCAACGGGGCCTACTCCAAGTTCGTCGAGGACGCCGCGCGCGTCGTCTACGAGCAGTTCGACGGCGACGCCCGCGTGCGCGATTTCGTCATCGCCTGCTCGCACCTCGAATCGCTCCATTCCCACGATGCCGTCTCGGTCATCAACAAGGGCATGCCGGGCGGGCTTTCGGCGGATTTCAGCAATTTCAGAGACCTGATCTGCTAGTCGGTTGACGGCTTGCCCATCCGTGGTGGCCGTCTTACGGTCATTTTCACGAGGGGGTAGCTCAGTTGGATCAGAGCAGCAGCCTTCTAAGCTGCGGGTCGCGGGTTCGAGTCCCGCCCTCCTCACCACTTTAGCGCCTGCCGCCCTTTCCGGGTCGGCGGGCGCCGCGCGTCGGTCCCTCCTGGGCTTGCGAGGGTGTCTGCATGCGGCTACGCCATGGCATGCAAATCCACGTCGCCCGGAACGCCGCCCAGCTCGGCGTTTTCTCGCCGGAAGAAATCATCGCCGGTCTGCAGGTCGGCCGTTTCGTCGCCACCGACCTTGCCTGGCGCGACGGGATGGCCGCCTGGACGCCGCTGGGCGACTGGGCGGAGTTCCGCGGCGTCGGGGTGCCGCCGCCCTCTCCGACCGCACGGGCCGTGTCCGGCCACCGGGACGAAGCCTCCCTGCCGATGCCCTCTTGGGAACGAGGGGCTTCTTTCGCTCACTTCGCCGCGACCATCAAGGAGGTCGCCCTCGATCCGGTGCGCACCTTCGCGAAC
>JBDLWC010000086.1:0-2896 GCA_039804485.1 Verrucomicrobiota bacterium | reverse complement strand
CCTTACTTCGTCGCCGGCGCCATCTTCTCCGGCTTCGCGATGGTGCTGACCCTGATGCTCCCGCTGCGCGCGATCTACCGCCTGCACGACGTCATCAACCAGTACCACGTCGACAACATGTGCAAGATCATCTTGGCCACCGGCACGATGGTCGGCTACGCGTACGCCACCGAGTTCTTCATGGCGGCCTACTCCGGCAACTCCTTCGAGAAGTTCGCCTTCATCAACCGCGCCTTCGGCCAGTACGCCTGGGCCTACTGGATCATGGTGTCCTGCAACGTGATCACCCCGCAGCTCTTCTGGTTCAAGAAGGTCCGCGAGAACCACTCCCTCGTCTGGATCATCTGCCTCTTCGTCAACGTCGGCATGTGGTTCGAGCGCTTCGTGATCACCATCACCTCGCTCGCCAACGACTACCTGCCGTCGAGCTGGGGCTACTACAGCCCGACGATCGTGGATATCTTCACCTTCTTCGGCACCTTCGGCTTCTTCTCCGTCCTCTTCCTCCTGTTCGTGCGCTTCCTGCCCCTCCTGCCCATGGCCGAGGTGAAGATGGTCGCGCCGCAGGCCGACCCCCACGCCCACTGATCTCCGCCGCAACCCGACCATGAACGAACGTAACGAACGCATCCACGGCGTGGCCTGCACCTTCCGCAAGGTGTCCGACGTGTTCCACGCCGCCGAGAAGGTGCGCGATGCCGGCTGGAAGAACTGGGACGTGCACACGCCTTTCCCGATCCACGGGATGGACCAGGCCATGGGCCTGCCGCGCTCCCCGGTCCCGCGCCTGACCCTGCTGGGCGGCGTCACCGGCTTCATCACCGGCTGCCTCCTGACCTGGTACATGAACTCCTACGACTACCCGCTGATCGTCGGCGGCAAGCCCTACTGGAGCGTCATCTTCCCGTTCCCGGTGCTCTACGAGTGCACGATCCTCTTCGCCGCCTTCGGCACCTTCTTCGGCCAGTTCATCTTCAACCGCCTCCCGCGCCACAATCATCCGCTGTTCGAGCTCCCGAACTTCGCGCGCGTGTCCGACGACACGTTCATGATCGTCCTCGAGGCCCGCGACCCGCGGTTCCATCTCGATGAGTCGCGCAACTTCCTCCAGTCGCTCGGCGGCCAGGAGATCACCGTCATCCGCGACTAATCCGCACCCATGAGCCGTTATCTCGCATTCCTCGCCGTCGCGGTCCTCGCCACGATCAGCTTCCTCGGCATCCAGGGCAAGGTCTCCAAGGACACGCCCGTCTATGTCTTCGACGACATGGACTACCAGGCCAAGTACAAGGCCCAGGGGGAGAACGCCTTCTTCGCCGACGGACGCGACGCGCGCCCGGCCGTCGCGGGCACCGTCGCCCGCGGCACGGGCCTCGAGCCGCTCAAGGTCTTCTCCGCCGACTACGTCCGCGCCGAATCCCTCAACCCCGCCTTCGTGTCCGGTAAGGACGCCAAGGGGCAGTTCCTCGCCGGTTTCCCCGCCCAGTCGCTCAAGCTCGCCAAGGGACGGCTCGCCGACTACGGCGTCGACGCCTCGGTCCTCGCCCTGGGCCAGGCCAAGTACCAGGTCTACTGCGCGGTCTGCCACGGTGACGCGGCCGACGGCAACGGCATCATGAAGGTGCGCTCGGCCCTCGAGGGCGACGTCGCCATCCTGACCATCGCGAACCTCCAGACCCCGATCATCCGGGCCTACCCGAACGGCCAGCTCTTCGACGTCATCACCAACGGCAAGAACACCATGATGGGGTATGGCGACAAGCTGTCCCCCGAGGAACGCTGGGCCGTGGTCGCCTACCTGCGCGCCTTGCAGCTCTCGCAGAACTGCCCGCCCGAACTCGTCCCTGCCGACGTGAAGTCCCAGATCAAATAATCCGCCCATGAGCTCCCTTTCGCCTCACGCCCTCACCGCCCACTGGAAGAAGTTCCTGGCCTTCGGCGTCGTCGCCCTGGCCGTCGTCTGGTACTTCGCCTGGGCCGGCCTGGCCCATCACGACAACCGCCAGGCCCTCTCGGTCCTCGTCGGCGCGCTCTTCTGGATCGCGACCCTCGTCGGCATGCTGATGCTGACGATGATCACCCGCGTCTTCGACGCCGGCTGGGCTCCGCTCATCCGCCGCAACTGGGAGCTCCTCATCGTCGGCCTGCCGGTGGTGATCCTCCTCGGCGTCGCGCCGCTCGCCTTCAGCGAGTCCTTCCGCCACGCCGTCTGGTATTGGACGGACGCCGCGCACGTGCTGCCTGGCGGCCACGAGGTCGGCCACGACCCCATCCTCCAGGCCAAGAGCTGGTTCCTCAACGAGAAGTTCTTCCTGGTCCGCATCGCGCTCTACGTCCTGGTCTTCGGCGCGCTCGTCACCCTCCTGCGCCGCTGGTCCTTCGCGCAGGACACCGACCGCACGGCCGGCCACACCCACCGTCTCCACGCCGTCTCGGCCGTGGGCATCCCGCTCGGCGCCGTCGCCCTGACGATGCTGGCCTTCGACTGCCTGATGGCCCTGTCGTACCACTGGTTCTCCACGATGTACGGCGTGTGGTTCTTCGCGCTCTCGGTCCGTCTCGCCCTCGCGGTCACGGTGATCCTCACCTACAAGCTGTCCAACGGCGGCTGGCTCGACGGCCTGCTCAACCAGGCGCACCGCCACGTGCTGGGCTGCCTGATGCTGGCCTTCACCGTCTTCTGGGCCTACATCAGCTTCTCCCAGTATTTCATCATCTACAACGCCAACATCCCCGAGGAGACCATCTGGTACAACCTCCGCGAGTTCGACGGCGCCACGGGCGAGAAGAACCAGTGGTGGTGGGTCTCGATGTTCCTGGTGTTCGGCTTCTTCCTGCTGCCGTTCGTCGCGCTGCTCTTCTACCGCACCAAGATCGTCGCCTCCCGCCTCGTCGG
>JBDLWC010000085.1:0-5936 GCA_039804485.1 Verrucomicrobiota bacterium | reverse complement strand
ACTCCTGGCTCTGCATCAACCCCAAGGAATCCGAGGACATGGCCCTCGCCGCCGACGTCCTCGCGCTGATCCCGGAATTCCTCAAGGCCCCGACGGTGCTCGGCATCGGCGAGATCGGCCTCAATAAGAACACCCGCAACGAGATGAAGGTGCTCGAGCAGCACATCGCCCTCGCGGTGCAACACGACCAGATGATCCTCGTGCACACGCCGCACCTGGAGGACAAGCGCAAGGGCACGCGCCTCATCATGGACTGCCTCAAGGCCAACGGCGTCGTGAAGCCCGAGCGCGTGATCATCGACCACGTCGAGGAGCACACGATCCATGAGGTCCTCGACCGCGGGTTCTGGGCCGGCATCACGCTCTACCCCGAATCGAAGTCCACGCCCGTCCGCGCCGTCGACATGATCGAATCCGTCTCGGCCCAGCGCGTCTGGCTCAACAGCGCGTGCGACTGGGGCCACAGTGATCCGCTCTCCGTGCCCAAGGCCGCGCAGGAGATGCGCCGCCGCGGCCACTCCGCCGCCGCCATCGACCGCCTCGTCTACGGCAACCCGGTGAAGTTCCTCTCGCAGTCGCCGCGCTTCAAGGATCCCGCCGCCCAGGCCTGAACGCGTGAAGCTCACGTCCGGACTCTCCCTCGCCTACTGCACCAACGTCCACCGCGGCGAAGGGTGGGCCGAGACGTTCGCCGGCCTGCGCGACCACGCCCTCCGGGTGCGCGACCGCGTCTCGCCCGGCAAGACCTACGTCCTCGGCCTGCGCCTCGGCGACCTCGCCGCCAAGGAGCTCGCCGTCCCCGCCTCGCTCGCGGCCTTCCGCGCCTGGCTCGACCAGGAGGACTGCGTCGTCGCGGGCATCAACGGCTTCCCGTTCGGCCCGTTCCACGGCCAGGCGGTGAAGGACAACGTCTTCGCGCCGGATTGGTGCGAGGCCCCGCGCCTCGAGTACACCAACCGCCTCTTCGACCTGCTCGCCGCGTTCGGCCCGCCCGACCAGGTCGGCACCGTCAGCACGCTGCCGGGATCGTTCAAGGGCTTCGGCCGGACCGCCGACGAACTCAAGGTCATGCGTCGCAACCTGCTCGCGTGCGCCGAACACCTGGCCCGCCTCCGCGACCGCACCGGCGCGCATCTGCGGCTCGCGCTCGAGCCGGAGCCGCTCGGCCACGCCGAGAACACCCCCGAGGCGCTGCGCCTCTTCGAGCAGCTCCGCGCCGAGGAACCGGCCAAGGGGCTCGTCGATGCGCACCTCGGCATCGCCTACGACACCTGCCACTTCGCGCTGCAATACGAGGAGGCCCATCAGGCCATCGCGCGCCTCAACGCCGGCGGCGCGCCGGTGCTCAAGTTCCACCTCAGCTCCGCGTTGAAGCTCAGGCCGACCGAGGTCGCCCTCGCGCGCCTCGCGAAGATGCACGAGCCGACCTACCTGCACCAGACGATGGGCCGGGCGAAGGACGGTGCGATCGTGCGCTTCAAGGACATCCCGCTCGCGATGGCGGCGATCGATCAGCTCCGCGCGCTCGAGGAGCTCCGCGTGCACTTCCACGTCCCGGTCAACGCGGACCGGCTTTCCGACGAGCTCTCGACCACGAACGACCATCTCCGCGCCGCGCTCGACGTCATCGCCCGGGCGCCCGGCGCGTGCCGCGAGCTCGAGATCGAGACCTACACCTGGGAGGTCCTGCCGCCCGAGGTCCGCGCGGCCGACGTCGCCGACATGATCGCCGAAGAATACCGCTGGACGCTCGCCGAGCTCGCGCAGCGCGGCGTGAAACCTCTCTGAGATGGCTGCGAAGCTGCGTGGCTGGCTGATCCTCACCCGTGGCTCGAACCTGCCGACGGTCTGGTCCTCGGTCCTGGTCGGCTGGCTCGCCGCCACGTATGGGGACGGCCGTTCATCGTCGCTGTCCTATTTCCCGGGGATGGTCGACGCCAAGATGGTCGATTACGCCAAGCCGGCCAGCACGGCGGTCGTCTTCTGGCCGCTCGCCTGGCTGCTGCTCGCGGTCTCCGCGATCTATGTCGGCGGGATGATCCTGAACGACGCCTTCGACGCCGATTGGGACGCCCGGCATCGTCCCTCCCGCCCGATTCCGTCCGGCGCGGTCTCCCGCGGCGCCGCGCTCGTCGTCGGCTTCGCCTTGCTCTTCGGCGGCGCCTGCGGGGCCGTCCTCGTGCGCGCGCTCCGCTTGGCGGAACTCTCCGAGCTCACGGCCGGCGGCGTCGGCCCGGTCGCCGTCCTCGCCTTCGGTTTGGTCACGGCCGTCCTCGTCTACGACCGCTGGCATAAGGGCGTCGCTTGGGCGCCCGTGGTCATGGGACTCTGCCGGGCCCTGTTGCCCTTGCTCGGGGCCGCCGTCGCGAGCGGCGATTTCCTCGCGACCTTGGGCACCTGGCCGGGCGCCTTCCTCCTGCTCGGAGCCGCGACGTTGTGGGGGCACACGTTCGGGCTGACCTGGGTCGCGCGTCATGAGGCGACGGACGGCAAGCCGCCGGCGTGGACTGCTTGGGCGATCTTCGTCGTGCCGCTGCCGCTGGCGCTCACCGCAGGTCTCGGCCGCCAAGGCTGTGACCTCCTGGCCTGGCCGCTGCTCGGACTCTTCGCCCTTTGGATCTGGTCTTCCAACCGCCGGCACCCTCTGCCCGCCGGCGTACCCGGACGCGTCTCCGACCGTCTCGCCGCGTCGCCGTTCCTGGATTACCTGATCCTCGGTCGGCCGTTGCTCTGGATCACCTTCTTCGTGTTCGCGTCGGGCGATCCCGCCGCCGTCGTCCATCCGACCCACCTCGCGAACCTCGTCCCTTTCGGGGCGCTGGCGCTGTTCGGCCCGCTCGTCTGTTTCGGCCTGACCCTGCTGTTCCGCCGCTGGATTCCGCAGACCTAGCCTATTTGGCGCGAAATGGTCGGTCAGCGAGGGAACTGGGCTTGTCCTCAGGCGTCTATGTGATTGGAATCCACTCTCCCCGGGCCCATGGACGACTCCCTCGACCTCGAATTCACGGTGACGTACCGCCACCGCATCTTCTTCACCGAGGGTGCGTTCACGGCGGGTAACCGCGTGCTCGCTGACCTGTTCGCCGGGGCCAAGGTCATTCCGATCGTCGACGCCGGACTCGCGGCCTCTCGTCCCGGTTTCGCCACCGAAGTCGCCGCCTACGGCCAGGCCATGGGCGTGCACTTCACCCGGGCGCCGCTCGTGCTCACCGGCGGTGAGGCCGCCAAGAAGGATTCGGCCGTCGTCAAGGCCGCCCTCGCGGCCATCGAAGCCGACAAGATCTGCCGCCACTCCTACGTCCTCGCCATCGGAGGCGGCGCCTTCCTCGACGCCGTCGGCTTCGCGGCCGCCACCGCCCACCGTGGCGTGCGTCTCGTCCGCATGCCCACCACGACCCTCGGGCAGGGCGACGCCGGCGTCGGCGTGAAGAACGGCATCAACACCTTCGGGAAGAAGAACTTCACCGGCGCCTTCGCCGTGCCCGCCGCCGTCGTCAACGACCTCGCCTTGCTCGCCTCGCTCGACGCCCGCGGCCTGCGCGACGGACTCGTCGAAGCCGTGAAGGTCTCGCTCCTCAAGGACCCCGTCTTCTTCGCCAGCCTCGAGCAGGACGCCGCGCTGCTCGCCGCCGGCGACCTGCCCGCCATCGGCCGCGCCGTCCGCCGTTCCGCCGAACTGCACGCCCGGCACATCGCGGGCAACGGCGATCCCTTCGAACTCGGCAGCGCCCGGCCGCTCGACCTCGGCCACTGGGCCGCGCACAAGCTCGAATCGATGACCCAGCATCGCCTCACGCACGGCGAGGCCGTCGCCGTGGGCCTCGCGCTCGACATCCTCTGCGCCCGCGACCTCGGCCTCTTCGGCCGCGCCGAAGCCGCCCGCACGCTCGACCTGCTCGCCGCCCTCGGCTTCAAGACCTACGCTCCGGAGATGCATCTCGACGGCGGGGCGCCGATGCTGGCCGGCCTCGAAGAATTCCGCGAACACCTCGGCGGCCAGCTCACGCTCGTCCTGCCGACCGCCATCGGCAGGTCGACGCAGGTCCATGAGATGGCGGCTTTCGTCGTGCGCCAGGCGGCCGACGAACTGCGCGCGCGGGACCAGCAGCCATGCGTCGCGCGGTCCTGAACGTCGTCGGCCTCTCCGCCCGGGACCTCGCTTCCGGCGTCATGCCGCGGCTCGCCGCGCGCGCCGCCCGGGGCAGCGTCGCCCGGATCCGTCCGGCGTTCCCCGCCGTCACCTGCACCGCGCAGTCCGATTACCTGACCGGCCGGCAGCCGAGCGCGCACGGCATCGTCGGCAACGGCTGGTACGACCGCACCCTCAGCGAGGTGCAGTTCTGGAAGCAGTCGAACCGAGCGGTGCTCGCGCCGAAGGTCTGGGATGAGCTCCACGCCAGGAACCCGCGGCTCAAGGTCGCGAACCTCTTCTGGTGGTACAACATGGGCACCGCGGCGGACATCTCCGTCACGCCGCGTCCGGTCTACAAGGCCGACGGCGGCAAGATCTTCGACATCGCGAGCTACCCGCAGCGTTACAAGGAGCTGCTCAAGCGCGACCTCGGCGACTTCCCGTTCCATTCCTTCTGGGGTCCGCGGGCCGGCCTGCCGTCGTCGCAGTGGATCGCCGACAGCGCGCGCTGGATCGAGGAGCATGAGCGACCCGACCTCAGCCTCGTCTACCTCCCGCACCTCGACTACGACCTCCAGCGTTTCGGTCCGGCCGATCCGCGCAGCGACGCCGCCCGGCGCGACGTCGACACGCTCGTCGGCGACCTCGCCGAATTCCTCGAAGCCCGCGGCGTCGAAGTCCTCATCGTCTCCGAATACGCCATCACCGCCGTCGACCGCGCCGTCCCGCTGAACAAGGTGCTCGGGGCGCGCGGCTGGCTCGAACTCAAGCCTGAGGACGGCGGCCTCACGCTCGACGTCTTCAACTCCAAGGCCTTCGCCGTCGTCGACCACCAGGTCGCGCACGTCGTCGTCCTCGACCCGGCGATCCGCGAGGAAGTCCGCCAGGCGCTGCTCGCCACGCCCGGCGTCGCCCAGGTGCTCGACGCCGAAGGCCAGGCCGCGGCCGGCATCAGGCATGTCCGCAGCGGCGACTTCGTCGTCGTCGCCGACGACCACAGCTGGTTCTCCTATTACTGGTGGGAGGAAGGCGAAGGAGATCCCGACTATGCGCGGACCGTGGACATCCATCGCAAGCCCGGCTACGACCCCGTCGAACTCTTCATCGATCCGCAGATCCGTTTCCCGCTGCTGAGCATCGCCTGGTTCCTCCTGAAGAAGAAGCTCGGCTGCAAGGCGCTCCTGAAGGTCATCTCGCAGGACGCCTCCCTCGTGAGGGGTTCGCACGGCCGGATCCCGGAAGACCCGCTCGACTGGCCCGTGCTCATCGCGCCCGCCTCGGCCGCGCTTCCGGCGCAGCTCGCCTCGACCGACGTCTACGGACGGATCGCCGCGGGCTTCTGAGCGAAGCTTTCGCCGGGCTCAGCGACGGGCGAGCGCCTGCGTGATCGCCACGCAGGCCAGCGCGGCGTTCTCGGCGCGGAGGACCGTCGGTCCGAGGACCACGGCCCGGAAGCCCGCGGCCCGGGCGGCGGCGTATTCTTCGGAGGTCAGGTCGCCTTCGGGGCCGATGAGCCACGTGACTTTCGAGGCCTGCGTGAAATCGAGATGGGCGACCGGTTCGGCGTCGTATTCCAGGGAGCCCGTGAGGCGGAGTTCGCCGGCGACGGGCGCAGGCAGCCGTTCGACCCATTCGCGGAAGCGCACCGGCGCGGCGATCTCGGCGCGCCACGGGTGCCCCGACTGCTTGCAGGCTTCGACCGCCTGCTGCTGCCAGCGTTCGCGGCGGGCGCGGGCCCGGTCGGCGTCGAGCTTCACTTCGCAGCGGGCGGTCTCGAGCGGGATGACGCCGGCCGCGCCGGCTT
>JBDLWC010000084.1:0-2709 GCA_039804485.1 Verrucomicrobiota bacterium | reverse complement strand
CGCGAGGATTTCTGGAAGAACGTGAAGGTCGTCGGCACCGGCGACGCCCTCGCCCCGGAACTCGAACGCGCCGGCCGCGTGGCCGACTTCCTCGACTTCGGCATCATGATGTGCCTCGACGCCCTCACGCGCGAGGAATCCTGCGGCGGCCACTTCCGCGTCGAGCACCAGGACGCCGGCGAGGCCCGCCGCGACGACGCCCAGTACGCCCACGCCGCGGTCTGGCAGTGGACCGGCGACGGCCAGCTGCCGACCCGGCACGTCGAACCCCTCGTCTACGAGGAGACCCAACTCTCCACCCGCTCTTACAAGTAACCACCATGGTCCAGGAAAACGGAAAAGAAACCACCCTCGCGCTCAAGCTGCGCGTCTGGCGCCAGAGCCGCGGCCAGGCCGGCGCCTTCGAGGAGCACGCGCTCGCCGCCGTGCCGACCTCGGCCTCGTTCCTCGAGATGATGGACATGCTCAACGAGCAGCTCATCAAGGCGGGCAAGGACACCTTCGCCTTCGACCACGACTGCCGCGAAGGCATCTGCGGGATGTGCTCGATGACGATCAACGGCATGCCCCACGGCCCGCTCCCGGGCGTGACCACCTGCCAGCTGCATATGCGCAACTTCCGCGACGGCGAGACGATCACCGTCGAGCCGTGGCGCGCGCGCGCCTTCCCGGTCGTGAAGGACCTCGCCGTCGACCGCTCCGGCTTCGACAAGGTCATCCAGTCGGGCGGCTTCATCACCGTCCGGACCGGCTCGGCCCCCGAGGCCAACAACCTGCCCGTGCCCAAGCCGGTCGCCGACGAGGCGATGGACGCCGCCGAATGCATCGGCTGCGGCGCCTGCGTGGCGTCGTGCAAGAACGGCTCGGCGATGCTCTTCGTCGGCGCCAAGATCAACCACCTCAACATCCTGCCGCAGGGCCAGGCCGAGCGCGACCGCCGCGTCCTCGCCATGGTGAAGACGATGGACGAAGCGGGCTTCGGCAACTGCACCAACTACGGCGAGTGCCAGGCGCACTGCCCGAAGAGCATCACGCTCGACGTGATCGCCAAGCTCAACCGCGACTATCTCCGCGCCCGCGTGAAGGAGTTCTTCTCCTCCACCGGCAAGCCTTCCAAGGGCGGCGAGTAAGCCCGCCGCGCGGCCCGCGACGAGGGACGAAAAAAGGGGCGCCGACCGGCGCCCCTTTTCTTTTTCCGTACCGGCCGGCGGCGCGGGCCGTCAGTCGGAGTCCGACTCGCCCTGCTCGGCGGCCCGGGTGACGATGACGCGGTTGTTGCCGTTGACGACCTGGAGGGCGGTCACGAACGCGTTGAGCTGGCGGACGTCGCGGAGGGTGATCTCGAAGGCGATCTCGGTCATCATGCCGGCCTGGATGGTCTCGACGGAGGTGAGCTCATGGTCCGCCAGGAAGCGGGCGAAGACCTCGGAGAACGCCCGGTCGTAGTCGCAGTCGTTGTTCACGCGGATGCGCAGCAGGTGGGAGCTGCGCTGGGCGACGAAGAGATCGCGGGAGGAGATGGCCCAGATGATCAGGCAGACGAGCGGCACGGTGATGAGCGCGAGCAGGTACTGCTGGGCGCCGACGGCCAGGCCCGTCGCCATGGCGAGGAAGATGAACCCGATGTCCCGCGACTGCGAGACGGAGCGGCGGAAGCGGATGATCGAGAACGCGGCGAACATCCCGAAGGCCGTGGCGGAATTGCCTTGGACGACCATGATGACCATGGTGACGACCGTGCCGAGGATCAGCAGGGTGTGCACGTAGTCCTGGGAGTAGCGGGCCCCGCGGTAAGTCCGCTTATAGACGGTCGCGATGAGGCTGTTCAGGGCGAAGCTGAGCAGGATGGCGAAAAGGATCTCCGGGATGCCCGGCAGGCTGGCCTTGGGGGAAGCGCCGAAGAGCGATTCGAAGAAACCCGGGGCCTGGGCGGCCTGGGCGGTCTGGGCGAGGAGGGTGGGCATTTTAAAGTAAGAATTAAGGAATGTGTTTTAGGCGGCGACCGCCGAGGGCAAGCCGAATTTCCGCACGGCTTCGCTGTACTTGCTGAAGTTGCGCGGCGAGAGACGCAGGGCGGTCAGCTTGCTCGCGAAGGCGTGAGGCACGGCGCCGCTGCCTTTGACCTCCATGATGCAGGTGTCCGGCGCCAGGACTTGGTGGCGGAAGCGGCGGTCGTCGGTGACCGGCGTGAGTTCGTCGAAGCGGACGGCCACGCCTTCGTCGAAGGTGACGCGGAGGGCTTCGGCGGCGGGCTGGCCGGGCGTGTGGAGGAAGTAGGCGTGACGGTCGTAACGCATCACGCAGGCGGGCCGGAAGCCCTCGAGTTCGACCAGGCGGCTGACTTCTTCCAGCGTCCGCGCCTCGCCCGACGTCCATGGTCCGGGGTCGCGGCCGCCGGCGGCGAGGGCGAGGGCCCGGGCGAGGGTGGTCTGGACGCGTCGTTTCACGCCGCGCCCGTCGGCCTTGTGCTTCACCTCGATGAAACTGGTGGGAGCGATGGCGCCGTCTTCGGAGCCGTACACGCGCACGCGCAGCTTGCGGCGGGAGGGGACGCCTCGCCAGTTGTCCCAATAGCAACGCTTGTCGGGGGAGTCGTAATAGAGGCTGACGATCGGGTAGTGTCCGTCGGAGCCGCCCTGGGTGTCCGGACGGAGGGCCCCGTCGAGGCTGGCCAGGAGCGCCGCCCGCTGGTCGGCGCGCAGGAGGAAT
>JBDLWC010000083.1:0-4486 GCA_039804485.1 Verrucomicrobiota bacterium | reverse complement strand
TCTCCGCCTCCAAGAGCGAAGTGCACGCCGCGGTCGATCGACTCGACCCCGGCCTGTACCCGCAGGCCTTCTGCAAGATCGTGGCCGACAACCTGACCGGCGACGCGTCGAAGTGCGTCGTCACCCACTCGGACGGCTCCGGCACGAAGGCCCTTCTCGCCTATCTCTGGTGGAAGGAAACCGGTGACGCCTCCGTCTTCCGCGGCATCGCCCAGGATAGCATTGTCATGAACATCGACGACCTGCTGTGCGTCGGCGTGACCAAGGGCGTCATCCTCTCTTCGACCATCAATCGCAACGCCAAGGCCATCCCCGGCGCGATCCTGGCGGAGCTGATCAACGGCACCGAAGACGTGCTCGCCATGCTGCGCGCCCAGGGCTTCGGCATCGTGTCCGGCGGCGGCGAGACGGCCGACGTCGGCGACCTCACCCCCACGCTCACCGTCGATTCCACGGCCACCGCGATCCTGGACCGCTCGGCCGTCGTGGACGCCGCCCGGGTCAGCCCGGGCCTGGCCATCGTCGGCATCGCCTCCCACGGCCGGGCGACCTACGAAACCGCGGAAAACAGCGGTATCGGCTCAAACGGGCTGACCAGTGCGCGCCATGAGCTGCTCTCGCGCTACTACGCCGAAAAGTATCCCGAAACGTACGATAAAGCGACCCCGGCGGAGCTGGCCTACTGCGGCCCGCACCGGCTCACCGACCCCCTGCCCGGCTCCGGCCTGACGGTCGGACAGGCCCTCCTTTCCCCCACCCGGACGTACGCCCCCTACGCCCTCCGCCTTCTGCAAGCCTTGGGCAATCAGCGGGTTAGGGGTATGGTTCACTGCTCGGGCGGGGGCCAGACCAAGTGCCGACGTTTCGGCACCCACGTCCATTTCATCAAGGACAACCTCTTCCCGACGCCCCCGATTTTCGCTGAAATCGCCCGTGTAAGCGGCACAGACCCCAAGGAAATGCACCAAGTCTACAACATGGGGCACCGCCTGGAGGTCTATCTGGAGCCGGCCGATGTCGACCAAGCCATGCGGATCGCCGCCGAACTCGGCCTCGATGCGCGAGTGGTCGGCCGGACGGAAGCCTCGACCCGCCCGGACAAGGCCAACCACGTCACGGTCATCCGCGACGGGCAGACCTTGGCCTACGCCTGAAATCAGGTCGCCGGGGAGAGGGGGTCTTGGATGGTCGGGCAGACAGGACTTGAACCTGCAACACCCTGCTCCCAAAGCAGGGACTCTACCAATTGAGATACTGCCCGGTACCCAAGAAAATCAGTCTGATTTTGTATTGCCGTCCCTGTCAAACCGCTAATCTGATTCTGTTCCAACCCGACCACACCTCCACCTATGGAAAACGACAGCATCTCCTCCTCTTCTTCTGAATCCAAGCTCCCGCTGATCGTGGGTATCCTCGGCTTCGCTCTCGGCGCCGCCGGCCTCGTGCTTGGCATCAAGGCTAAGGGTGCTGCCCAGCTCGCCAGCGACGAAGCCGCCGCCGCCAAGGCCGGTGTCGAACAAGTCGGCACCGCTCTCGCCAGCAAGGCCGCCGCCGCCGACCTCGAACTCCTCAAGGGTGACCTCGCCGCGACCAAGCAGGCGACCGAAGCCAACGAGAAGGCTCTCTCCGAACAGATCGTCGCTCTCCAGAAAGTCGCCGCCGCTCCGAAGGCCGCCGCTGGTGGCGCCAAGTCCGCCGCTCCGGCCGGTCCTGGCGAGTACGTCGTCGCCAAAGGCGACAACCTCGGCAGCATCGCCAAGAAGAACGGCATCTCTCTCAAGGCCATCCAGGACCTCAACCCGGGCGTGAATCCGAACCGCCTGCAGATCGGTCAGAAGCTCAAGGTCAAGTAAGCCCGCATGTCGGCGCCCTCTCGCTGGTCCGTCCGGCACGAAGAGCTCCACGCCGACTGCAAGGTTTTCCAGGTCTTCAAGGAACGTTGTCATCACCCTCTCGATCATCGGGAGGGTGATTTCTTTGTGCTCCGTTCCGGCGACTGGGTCCTGGCCCTCCCGATCACCGCGGACGGCCGGCTCGTGATGGTGCGGCAATACCGCTTCGGCGTGCGCGCGCTCTCCACGGAAGCGCCGGGCGGCGTGATCGACCCGGGCGAAGACCCGCGCGTCGCCGCGGCCCGCGAGACCGAAGAAGAGACCGGCTTCGCCGGCGGGCGCGCCAGCCTGCTCGGCACCTGCGCCCCCAACCCGGCCATCCAGGCCAACCGCTGCCACTTCGTGCTGCTCGAGGACGTCCGCCCCACGGGCCGGCGCGCCCCGGACGAGCACGAGGAGATCCAGGTGCTGGCCGTCGCGCCCAAGGCCGCGCTCGCGGAAGCGCTGACGCAGCCGGCCCAACATTCCCTCGCCCTTCTCGCGTTGTACCGTCTTCGTGACGTCCGACCCGACCTCTTCGCATGACCACTCCCACTCGCATCAGATCCAAGGGCCGTGAGGCCGACCCCGTCCTCGTCGTCGGCTCCGTCGCCTACGACAGCATCATCACGCCGCACGACAAAGGTGAGCGCATCCTGGGAGGGAGCGCGTCCTACGCCTGCCTCGCCGCGAGCTACTTCGCCCCGCCCCGCATCGTGGGCGTCGTCGGACACGACTTCCGCGACCGCGACCGCAACAAGCTCGCGAAGCGCGGCATCGACCTCTCGGGCCTGCTCACCGATCCGTCCGGGCGGACGTTCTCCTGGCGCGGACGCTACCACGAGAACTACAACCGCCGCGACACCGAGGACCTGCAGCTCAACGTCTTCGAGAAATTCTCGCCGCGCCTCACCGAGGCCCACGGGTCGACGCCGTTCGTGATGCTCGGCAACATCCGGCCGGACCTGCAGCTCGAGGTCCTGAACCAGCTCACCGCCCCGCGCTTCGTCCTGGCGGACACCATCGACATCTGGATCGAGACCCAGCGCGACAAGCTCGGCGAGGTCATGCGCCGCGCCGACCTCCTCGTCATCAACGACACCGAGTCGGCCAAGCTCACCGGCGAGGCCAACGTGATCGTCGCGGGACGCGCCCTGCGCCAGCACGGCTGCAAGACCGTGATCATCAAGAAGGGCGAGCACGGCGCCGTGCTCTTCCACGAAGAAGGCCTGTTCGCCCTGCCCGCGTACCCGGTGACCGACCTGCGCGATCCCACCGGCGCGGGCGACAGCTTCGCCGGCGCCCTGCTCGGCTACCTCGCCGCCGCGGGCTCCACCGATTTCGCGACCCTCAAGCAGGCGATGATCTACGGCACCGCCGTCGCCAGCCTGACCGTCGAGGCGTTCTCGACCGACCGGCTCGCCAAGGCGGGCTGCCGCGAGATCCGCGCCCGCCGCAAGGAGCTGCTGAAGCTGATCAAGGCCTAGCGCCGAGGACGGCCGAGCATCCGCCAGACGACGCCGAGCAGGATCGCGGAGAACACGAGGTCGCCCACGACCAGGGGCCAGGCCTGCGGAAGACGGCCGGTCAGCGACGCGAAGCCGAGGAAGCCCGCCTGGACCACGATGACGACGGCCAGGAGCGGGACGAAGCGGCGGAGTTTCGCCAAAGGGTCAGGGTCGCTCATGGGAAGCAGCGACGATGCGCCTCGGCCAGGCCGAGCAACGTCAGGTGCGGTTCGTGACGCACGCGGTCGCGCCAGGCCGCCGGAAGGTAGACGGCCGCGCCGCCGGTGACGACGACCCGCGGCATCGGCGATCCCTGTCGCACCAGTTCGGCGCAGACTCCGTCCAGCAAGGCGCCGATCATCCCGGCGAAGCCCAGCGCGCAGCCCGAACGCATCGCATCGACCGTGGACTTGCCGATGGCGGGCCCGCCCAGGAGCGACGCCGGATCGAGGGCCGGCAGCAAGGCCGTGCGCTCATGCAGGTACCGCGTCATCACGCCGAGCCCCGGGGCGATGATGCCGCCCGCGTAGCCGCGCTCGGTGAGGATGTCGACCGTCGTCGCGGTGCCCATCCCGACGATCACCGCCGGAGCGCCCACGATGAGCTGCGCGCCCACGCAATCCGCGAGCCGGTCCTGGCCGACCTCCGCCGGAGTCGGATAATCGAAGCCGAGGCCGCGCACGGTGTCGGACGTCAGGTGATGGCAAGCCCGGCCGGAAGCCAGGAGGACGGGCTGCAGCGCGGCGGTGGCCTTGGGCACCACGCTCGCGAGCGCGACGCCGCGCGTCGGATGCGCGGCGAGCAACGCGGTGAGCGCGGCCGGCGTCAACGCCTCCGTCGGGGTCTCCCCGCTCACGAGCACCTTGAGCCCGTCGACGACGCCCCAATGCGCGTGGGTGTTGCCGACATCGAGGCAGAAAAGGGACACGAACGGCTTTGTAGGCGGCGTGACCCGCAGGGGCAAGCGTTCAGGCGGGCCGGAGCGTGACCTCGCCCGAGGCGATGACGACGCGGCGACCGTCGCCCTGGCGCAGGATGAGCGAGCCCTCGTCGTCGACGCCTTCGACCACGCCGTCGACCGGTTCGCCGCGCAGGCCGATGCGGACC
>JBDLWC010000082.1:0-8666 GCA_039804485.1 Verrucomicrobiota bacterium | reverse complement strand
TTCCATTCGGTGAAGCGGACGAGGGCGCGGTAGCGGTAGTCGTAAGGATTGCCCCAGGCGTCGACGATCTCGCGGCAGGCGGGCGTCGAGCCCCCGCGCCAGTCGTTGGCCGTGATGGCGGTGTTGTCGTTGGTGGTGATATCCTCGACCCCGAGGAAAGGGCGCTGCACGCGGGTGGTCCCGCCGGGGAGCGCGGCGTTGTCGAATTCCAGCAGCGTCGGCGCGGTGCCGGCGGTCACGATCCGGATGACGCGGCGCCCGACCAGCTGGTCGAAAAGGTCGCGGCGGAAGCTGTCGTCGGTGCCCGAGGCGCTGCAGGGGAAGTCGCCGTAAGCCTTGCGGTAGCTCTGGCAGGCCATCGCGATGCTCTGGATGTCGCCGCGCGATTTCGCCCGGTTGCGGCTGTCGCTCGCGGCCTTGAACATCCCGAAGCTGATCGAGGCGAGGATGCCCACGATCAGGATGACGACCAGGAGCTCGATGAGGGTGAAGCCGGGGCGGCGGACGACGGGGCGGCGCATGGCGGTTCAGATGTGGCGGGAGTCGTTCTCGTCTTTCTTGACGTAGCCGGAGTCCTGGCGCTGGTGGTTGACCGCGTTCTTCTTGAGATAGGCCTGATAGACGTCCTCCGCGGACATGCCGAGCACCTGGGCGATGGAGATGAGGAAGTGGAAGAGGTCGATGACCTCGACGCGGGCGTTCTGCTCGTCGAACTTCTGGTACTTGGCCCACCACTTCCAGGGCACGGAATCGGTGAGTTCGGCCATTTCCTGCTGCATGGCGCGCAGGTAGTTGAGCACCCACTTGATCTTCTCCTCCTCGGTCATGCCGGCGGTTTCGACGCCGATGCGCTTGTTGAGCGCCTGCTGCATCTGGAAGATTTCTTCGAGCTTGTCGGACATAGGGTCGATTTAGGCGGCCGGCCTCGTCCGGGGCAATCCCGGAAGCACCCCCGGCCTCGGCCCCGGCCCGAATTGTTCTTTGCAGGGGAGGGCGGACTGTGTCTTCCTGTCCGCGTGTCCGCCACCAGCCTCATCGTTCCGCTCCGCAAGCCCGAAGTCCTCGCTCCGGCCGGGGAATGGGACTGCGTCCGGGCGGCGGTCGAGAACGGCGCCGACGCGGTCTTCTTCGGCGTCGGCCGGTTCAACGCCCGCGTCCGGGCCAAGAACTTCGAGGAGGCCGACCTGCCCGAGCTCATGGCCTATCTCCACGGCCGCGGGGTCAAGGGCTACGTGACCTTCAACACGCTCATCTTCCCCGACGAGCTGGCCGAGGCCGCCCGCACGCTCCGCTCGATCGTCGCGGCCGGCGTCGACGCCGCCATCGTCCAGGATCCGGGCATCTGCCGGCTCATCCGCCGGATCTCGCCCGACTTCCCGATCCACGCGTCGACGCAGATGACGGTCACGAGCGCGGCCGGCGTGGATTACGCCCGCGGCCTCGGCGCTTCGTTGGCGGTGCTGGGCCGCGAGGTCTCGATCCCCGAGATGCAGAAGCTGCAGACGGAACAGGCCGCCAAGGGCGAGCTCCTCGACCTCGAGGTCTTCGTCCACGGGGCGCTCTGCGTCGCCTATTCCGGCCAGTGCCTGACCAGCGAATCCCTCGGCGGTCGTTCGGCCAACCGCGGCGAATGCGCGCAGGCCTGCCGCCTGCCTTATGAGCTCGTGGTCGACGGCGTGGTCCGCGACCTGGGCGACAAGGCCTACCTGCTTTCGCCGCAGGACCTGGCCGGCATCGAGGTCGTGCCCGACCTGATCCGCGCCGGCATCCGTTCGCTCAAGATCGAAGGACGCCTGAAATCGCCCGAATACGTGGCGGCCATCACGAAGGCCTACCGACGCGCGGTGGACGCCGCCTGGGAGGCGCTGGCGCGCGGCGCCGACGCCGACCGCGCCGCCTTGCAGGTCCGTCAGGAGGAAGACTACGCGATGCAGATGACCTTTTCGCGCGGCCTCCACACGGGCTGGCTCCGCGGCATCGACAACCAGCAGCTGGTGCACGCCCGTTTCGGCAAGAAGCGCGGCGCCTGCCTCGGCACCGTCGTCGACGTCGCCGCGAACGGCGTGACGATGCGCCTCGAAGGGCCGCTCAAGCCGGGGGACGGCGTGGTCTTCGACCAAGGCAAGCCGGCCGAGCGCGAGCAGGGCGGCTTCGTCCATGGCCTGGAGCCGGCCCGCGGCGGGCTGACGTTCGTCCGTTTCGGCCGCGAAGACGTGGACTGGTCCCAGGTAAGGCCGGGGGCCATCCTCTGGAAGACCAAGGACCAGGAGCTCGACAAGCGGCTGCATGATTCCTGGGACCGCGAGAAGGCCAACTACCGCCGCCCCCTGCGCGCCAAGGTGATCGGCCGCCTCGGCCAGCCCCTCCGGGTCGAATTCAACGACGGCGAAGGCCATGTCGTGGCGGGCGAGTCCGCGATGCCGTGCGCCGCGGCGGAGAAGCGTCCGATGGACGTCAACACCCTGCGCGATCAGCTCGGCCGCCTCGGCGACACGGGTTTCGAGCTGGGCGACCTGCAGGCCGACCTCGAAGGCGCGCTCATCGTCCCTGTCAGCGAGCTGAACCGTCTCCGCCGCGACCTCGCCGATCAGCTCACGAAGCTCCGCAGCCAGCCGCTCCGCTGGACGCTCCTGCCTTACGAGGAAGCTTCGACCAAGGTGGCCGCCTTCGAGCCGCGTCGCCCGGGCGAGCCCGAGATCGTCGTCGTCATCCGCGAGCCCGAGCAGCTCGAGCCGGCCCTCGCGAGCGGCGCCCGCGTCCTCTACGCCGAATACGAGGACCCCAAGAAGTTCCGCGCCGCCGTCGCCCGCGTCCGCGCCTACGAGCAGGAAGCCGGCCGCAAGGTGGAGTTCTGGGCGATGGGGCCGCGCATCCACAAGCAGGGGGAAGGCCGGATCAGCGAGATCGTCCTCTCCTGCGAGGCCGACGGCTACCTGGTGCGCAACCACGAGGACCTCCGCGCCTTCAAGGGCCGTCGTCTCCGCGGCGACTTCTCCCTCAACGTCGCCAACGGCCTGACCGCCGAGTGGCTCATGCGCGAGCACGCCCTCGAGGGCCTCACGGCTTCCTACGACCTCGACTCCGAGCAGGTCACGGCGCTCCTGCAGTCCGCTCCGGCGGAATGGTTCGAGGTCACGATCCACCAGCACATGCCGATGTTCCATATGGAGCACTGCGTGTTCTGCACCTTCCTTTCCAAGGGCAAGGATTACCGCGACTGCGGCCGGCCGTGCGAGAAGCACCGCGTCAAGCTGCGCGACCGCGTCGGCGCCGAGCACATCCTCAAGGCCGACGCCGGCTGCCGGAACACGCTCTTCAATTCGCGCGCCCAGACCGGGGCCGAATACGTCACGCAGCTGCTCTCCCTGGGCGTCCGCCGCTTCCGCGTCGAATTCGTCGACGAGGACGCCGCGACGGTCACCCGCACCCTCGAGAAGTACCAGGCCCTCCTCCGGGGGGACCTCGACGGCACCGCGCTTTGGAACGACCTCAAGGTCCTGAACCAGCTGGGCGTCACGCGGGGGACGATGCGGGTGCGGCTCTGATGCTTGACGTTTGACCATCCCGGGACGCGGGTCAGTCTCGGGGCATGGATCGTCGCACCTTCCTCTCCCTCGCCGCGGGGTTGCCCGCGCTCGCCGCATTCGGCCAGACTCCTGCGGCCCAAGGCTCCGCCCAGGCCCCGATCGGCGGCATGGATAAGAAGCAGGCCGCGGCTTTCGCCGCCGCCGGCTATGCCTACATGGAGCTCTCGCTCGCGGCCGAACTCATCCCCGGCAAGGGCGACGAGGCCTTCGCGAAAGCCTTGCCGCTGCTCAAGGCCCTGCCCGCGCCGCTGACCTGCCTCAACGGTTTCATCGGCGGCGACATCCCGATGGTCGGTCCCGACGCCCAGCACGATAAGGTGGAGAAATGGGTGCGGACGGCTTTCCCCCGCGCCCGTCAGCTCGGTGTCGGCATCATCACCGTGGGCTCGGGCGCCTCGCGCCGTTGCCCCCAGGGCTTCGACCTCGCCAAGGCCCGCGCGCAGTTCTCCGCCGTCCTCGGCCGCATCGCCCCGATCGCCCGCGACAACGGCATCCGTCTGACGATCGAGAACCTCAACACCGCCGAGACCAATCTCGGCACGAGCATCGCCGAATCGGTCGAGATCATCACGGCCGCCGGGCCGGACGTCTTCCTGACCGCCGACCTCTACCATATGATGCGCGACGACGATCCGGCCGCCGAGCTCCGCAAGGCCAAGGGACGCCTCATCCATTGCCATGTCGCCGAGAAGGAGCTGCGCAGCGCGCCCGGCACGAAGGGCGACGACTTCCGCCCGCACCTGCGCGTGCTCAAGGAGCTCGGTTACGCCGGCGCTTACAGCTTCGAGTGCGGCTGGGCGAAGTCGGTCGCGCCCGACAAGGCCATCGCGGCGTTCCGGCAGCAGCTCGCCACGCTCTGATCACTCCTCGCCGCGCAGGCGGGGGAGCAGGCCCGTGACGCGGCGCGAATCCGCCGCGTTGCGCACCGCCATGGCGTAGGCGGTCGGGTCGCCCACGAGGACGACCTGCTTCCGTCCGCGGGTGACCGCGGTGTACACGAGGTTGCGCGCCAGCATGATGCTGTGCTGGCGGAGCAGCGGCACCACGACGGCCGGGAACTCCGATCCCTGGGACTTGTGGATGCTCACCGCGTAGGCCAGATGGAGGTCTCCCTGTTCGCCGCGTTCGAGCTCCACGCGGGCGCCGTCGAAATCGATGAGCAGCGTGCCTTCCTCGTTCTGGCCGAGCACCACGCCGAAGTCGCCGTTGAAGACGTTCTTGTCGTAGTTGTTGCGCGTCTGGATGACCTTGTCGCCGGGCTGGACCCTTCCCGGACGCGCGTCGGCGCCGCGCAGGCGTCCCTGCAGCGCCTGGTTGAAGGCCTGGATGCCGCCCGTCCCCTTGTGCATCGGCGCGAGCACCTGGATGTCGCGCAGCGGATCCAGTCTGAGGGCCCGGGGAAGGATGTCGCAGCAGAGCTTCGTCACCATGGCCACGCAGGCCTCGGGGTCGTCGACGCGGACGAAATGGATGTCCTGGGAGAAATCCAGCTTCGCCGGGTCTTCGACGGGGGTCGGCGGAGCGGCGTCGGCGTGCAGGATGCCGTGCGCCACCGTCACGATGCCGCTGCGGGCGCCCTGGCGGAAGACCGTGTCGAGGCGCGTCACGGCCGCGGCCCCGGAATCGATGAGGTCGCCCAGCACGTTGCCGGCGCCGACCGAAGGGAGCTGGTTGACGTCGCCGACGAGCAGCAGGTGGGCCGTGCCCGGGACGGCGCGGAGCAAGGCCGCCGCGAGCTTGGTGTCCAGCATCGAGGATTCGTCGATGATGACGAAATCCGTCGCCAAGGGGTTCTCGGCGTTGGCCGTGAAGCCGCCTTCCAGGGGGTCGAACTTGAGCAGGCGGTGGATGGTCGAGGCCGGCACGCGCGTGGCCTCGGTCATCCGCTTCGCGGCGCGGCCGGTCGGGGCGCCGAGCGCCATCCGCACGCGCTTGGCCCCGAGGATGTCGCAGAGCGCCTTGAGGATGGTCGTCTTGCCCGTGCCGGGGCCGCCGGTCAGCACCGTGACCTTGTTCTGCAAGGCCATGAGGACGCCCGCCGCCTGCGCGGGCGAGAAGGCGAAGCCGGCGCGGGTCTGCGCCCATTCGACGGCCTTTTCGGCGACGATCGCGGGCAGGCCGGAGGGCGTGGCGAGGAAGCGCTGGACGGAGGCGGCGATGGACTTCTCCGCGCTCTCCTGCGGACGAAGCTGCACGAGGCGGAGGCCGCGGGTCGGGAGCACGCCCACGGCTTTCTCCTCCATCAGCTTGCGCAGGCGGTCATGGACGATCGTCTTGTCGACCTCGAGCAGCTCGGTCGCCTTCTCCAGCAGGCCTTCGTCCGGGAAGGCGCTATGGCCTTCGCCTTCGAGTTCCTGCAGCGTGTGCAGGATGCCCGCGTCCACGCGCTGCGGGCCGGCGGTGGGCAGGCCGAGGTTGCGCGCGATCTTGTCGGCGGTCTTGAAGCCGACCCCTTCGACCTCGCGGCAGACGCGGTAGGGTTCGGTGGTGAGCACCTTCTTGGCGTCCTGGCCGTAGGCCTTGACGATGCGCACGCAGAGCGCGTTGGTGACGCCGTAGGTCTGCAGGAAGACCATCACTTCGCGCAGGGCCTTCTGGTCCTCCCAGGCGGCCTTGATCGACTTCGCCCGGCCCGGGCCGATGCCTTCGACTTCGCGCAGCCGTCCCGACTGGTTGGAGATGATGTCGAAAGTCCGGACGCCGAACTTGGCGACGATCTTGTCGGCATAGGTCTTGCCGATGCCCTTGATCAGTCCGCTCCCGAGGTATTTGCGGATGCCGTGGACGGAGGAAGGGAGGCGCGAGCTGAAGGTGCGCACCCGGAGCTGGGCGCCGTGCGAAGGGTGGCGTTCCCAGTGCCCGTTGACGTCGACGGTCTCGCCGCACTGCAGCCCCGTCATGTTCCCGAGGATGACGACCTTCTCGCCCGCTTCGGGCGCGAGTTCGGCGATGGTGAAATGCGTCTCCTCGTCGAGCCACAGGATGCGCTCGACCACGCCCGAAAGGGTGGTTTCGGGGCCGCGCGGAGTCTCCCGGGGCGGTGACATGCTTCGAGCCAATCACCCCCGCGGGGCGGGAGCGAAAAGAAAATCAACCTAGGCCGAAGGCCTCCCGGCCGAGCTCGGCCAGGCCGGCGTGGATCGTGTCCGGGGCGTAAGGGGCGAGTTCCTCGGCGGTATGGCTGCCGGTCGTCACGCAGTGGATGGCGGCCAGCCGGCCGTTGCGTGCGGTGGCGATGTCGAAGGGCGAATCCCCGACCATCACCGTGCGGGCGGGGTCGGCTCCGAGCCTGGAGAGCACGAAGTGGGTGAACTCCGCCTGCGGCTTGCGCCAAGGGTGCGCGTTCGTGCCGAAGACGTCGTCGACCGAGTCTTCCAGGCCGAGGTGCCGGATGATCTGCTTGGAGTTGGCGTCATCCTTGTTCGTGTAGACGGCGACCCGGACGCCCCGGGCGCGCAGCGCGACCAGGATCTCGCGGCAGCCGGGGTAGGCCCGGAGACCGTGGAACATCACCGAAGGGAAGTGTTCGCGGAACAACCGGGTCGCGGTCGGGGCGTTGGCCTCGCCGGCCAGCTTGACCACCGTGACGTTGACCGAGCCGCCGACGGCGCGGCGGATCTCCTCCAAGGTGACGCTCGGGAGCCCCATCATGCCCATGACGTCGTCATAGCAGCGATGGATGGCTTCGAAGTTATCGACCAGCGTGCCATCGAGGTCGAAAAGGACGGTTTCGGGGAGGGGTCGGGCCATGGCTGGCCCTCATCAGGCGGGTTATCGGCGGGTTTCCAAGTTTGGAATTGAAGGGTGGGGCGGCCGACCTACTTTGCCGTTTCGCACCTATGAGCTTCTCGCTGGATCTTTCCAAGCCCCTCGGCCGCGTCGGCCTGGCCATCAACACCGTCCTGCTGACGGCGATTTTCTACGGCGTCTCCGTCGGGGCTTATCACTACATGAGCCACACGCTGCCGGAATCCACCGCGCACGCCCAGGAGGCCGCCGCCAAGGCCGCCTTGGTCGAGAAAGCCGTCGCCAAGGCGAAGACCGCCGCGAAGGGGAAGGCTTTTGACGCCGCCGCCGCCCAGGCTCAGGCCGAGTCCGCCGTCGCCGCCGATTTCAAGAAGCAGGCCGAGGAGATCCACCACCACGCGGTGGAAGGCTGGGCGCCGTTCGCCGTCTTCCTGCTCATCCTGTCGGCGGTCTTCTTCGCCGGTTTCCTGTCGGTCTATGTCCAGCGCCGCGCCAACGACGGCGGCCTCAAAGGCCTGTGGATTTTCACCAACCACCTCGGTGCCTGGGCTTTCGCGTCCTATATCGCTTTTTACCCCTTCCTGGCCGCCCATGGCCTGCGTAACGCCTGGGCCCCGGCGCTGATCGGCGGTCTCGTGCTCCTCCTGCCCGCGCTCTTCGCCGGCGAAGGCCATTACGACCATGATCATGGCGACGGCCACGATCACGGCCACAGCCACTGAGCCGGGTCAGAGCGACGAGGTCGCTCCGAAGTCGAAGACCGTGTGGCTGATGAGCCCGCGTTCGAGCACGGCCAGGTCGCTGCGGGGGTCGATGCCGATCGCCTCCCCGTCGTTCCAGGCAAAGGCGTAGCCGGTGGCCGTAGGCTTGAAGAGGCAGCCGTGCCGGACGAGGGCCGGCGTGGTCCGTTCCATGTCGGTGTGCTCCGTCACGCTCGCCGGATAGTTCAGGCTGTGGACCGTCAAGGGACGTTCGGGCGGGCGGCCCAGCAGGCTGTAAGCGAAGCGGGCGGCATGCCGGGCGGCGGCGTCGAGGTGCGGGCGGAGCGCCGCGGGGCAGACCGAGGAGTTGCGATGGATCTGCTCGAAGAGGCTCTGTTCAAGGTCGAGCGAGCAGGCCACGGCCGGCAGGCCCCAGGCGGTGCCTTCGGTCGCGCCCGCGAGCGTGCCGGAGCTCAGGCAGAGAGGCATCGTCGCGTTGAAGCCGATGTTGATGCCTGAAAGCACCACGTCGGGCCGCGTCGGCAGCAGGTGCCCAAGGGCGATGTTGACGCAGTCCGACGGGGTGCCGTCGATGGACCAGGCGCGTTCCCCGAGTCCGGGGTAATCCGTC
>JBDLWC010000081.1:0-7475 GCA_039804485.1 Verrucomicrobiota bacterium | reverse complement strand
CGCGCTCGTGTGGTGGATCCGGACCATCGGCACCCTCATGGCGGGCCGCGAGGCGATGGGCGAAGCCGACATCATCCTCTGCGCCGGGGTCGGGGCTTTCGGCGGCTGGCAAGGCGCGGTCTTCTGCCTTTTCGGCGGGGCGGTCGTGGGGGTCATCACCGCGCTCCCCGGCTTGATTCAGTCTAAGATCAAAGGGGAGGAGTACGCCGGCGTGGTGCCTTTCGTGCCCAGCATGGCGGTCGCCGGGGCGGTTTGGTTCTTTCGCGGGCCTGAACTCGTGCTGGTATGGAAAAACTGGGCGATTTCGTGAATCATTCTGACTTGTCAGCCCCCCCACCGCCCTTAAATATCAGCAGTCACCCCATTATGAAGCAGCTCGCCCTTGCTACCTTGATCGCCTCCGCCGCCATGGTCGGATGCACGACGTACGACACCCCTCACCACGGTCGTAACGTCTCGATGGAGCCTCGTCACAACTTCCTCGGCATCGTCGAAGTCGAATCCGAGTCCTACGCCTTGAGCAACAAAGCGACGATCGGACTCAACATGGGCGAACTTTACGGACGTCGCAACACCAGCGGAGACCGCATCACCCTCTTCTGGGGTGCCGTCACGCTGACCGACTACTAAGCCGACAACTAGCCCTTGCAGAAGCCCCGGATTCGGGGCTTCTTCGTTTACAGGCCATGAACGTCCCCGGAAGCAATGTCGCCCGCCACCTCAGGAGCGCGGCCACCGACCGACCCGACGGGCTGGCGACGAAAAATCCGCTGGCCGTCACCGCTTCGGGCGAAGTCACGCATGAAGTCCGGACCTTTCGTCAGCTCGACCAGGAAAGCGACGCGGCGGCCGCTTACTTCGCACGCTCCGGCCTGGCGGCCGGCGACCGCGTCTTGCTCGCGGTTCGACCCGGCCACGACCTGATCATCGGGATGTTCGCGCTCCTGAAACTGGGAGCCGTGCCGGTCGCCATCGACCCCGGCATGGGCTGGTCGGCCTTCCTGGACTGCGTCCGCCGCTCTCGTCCGGCCGCCGTGGCCGGCGTCCGCGCCGCGACCCTGCTCAGCCGTCTTCCCCTGGCCGCTTTCCGCTCCCTCCGCGCCCGCGTGACGGTCGGCGGCTCCGCGTGGCGCCAAGCCCTCGCCGCGACTTCTCCCATCGCACGGCCGCTCGCCGACGTCTCGCCCGACACGCTTGCGGCCATCCTTTTCACGTCCGGCTCGACCGGCGCGCCGAAGGGCGTCCTCTACACGCACGGGATGTTCGACGCGCAGATCGAGCTGGTGCGATCGACCTATGACATTCGCCCGGGCGAGACGGACATGGCGATGCTGCCGCTGTTCGCGCTGTTCAATCCGGCGCTCGGCACGACGACCGTCACGCCGCTCCTCGACCCATCCCGGCCGATGGCGGCCGACCCGGCGCCGTTGGTCGCGGCCCTCCGCACGGAAAAGGTCACCTGTTCTTTCGGTTCGCCCGCGATCTGGGGCAAGGTCGCCGAGCACTGCGAGGCGAAGGGGTTGAGGCTTCCCGATCTGCGACGTCTGCTCATCGCCGGCGCCCCCGTCTCGGGCGAACTGCTGGCCCAGCTTCGGGCCATCGCGCCGAACTGCGCGATTCACACCCCCTACGGAGCCACGGAATGCCTGCCCGTCACCTCGATCGCGGCCGATGAACTCCTCGGCGCAGCCCGCCAGTCCGCGCTGAGCGGCCAAGGCACCTGCGTCGGCCGACCGGTCAGCGGAGTGGAAATCCGGATGATCCACGAGACCAACGGGCCGATCGCGAGCTTGGCGGACACGCACACCTGCCGGGCGGACGAGGTCGGCGAGATCATCGCCACCGGCCCGAGCGTCACGCGCGAATATGACGGACTGCCCGACGCCACCCGCGCCGCGAAGATCGCCGACGGCGGACGCGTCTGGCATCGCATGGGCGACCTGGGATCGATGGATGCCTCCGGCCGGCTGTTCTTCCTCGGACGCCGCGTGGAAAAAGTCCGCACCCGCGACGGCGACCTGCCCACGGAGGCCCTTGAGCCCGCCTTCCGCCAGCACCCGCAGGTCTTCCGCTGCGCGCTCATCGGCCTGGGCGAAGCGCCTGACCAGACGCCCGCCTTGGTGGTCGAACCCCGCGTCGGCTCGTTTCCCGCGGACGCCGCCGCCCGCGAGCGCTTCATCGCCGAACTGCGCGCTATCGCGCGCGCCTGCCCGTCCGCCGATCGCGTCCGGCACATCGTCTTCCAGCGCTCGCTGCCGGTCGACGTCCGCCACAACGCCAAGATCCATCGCCTTCGCCTCGCCAAGGAATGGACCCGCCGCCTTTCCCGATGAATCCTCCTCTCGTCCTCGTCACCGGAGGCGCCGGCTTCCTCGGCCAGGCCATCGTCCGCCGTTGCCTGGACCGCGGCTACCGCGTCCGCGTGCTGGGCCGGACGCCGCTGACCGGCGAACTCGCGGGCCGGATCGATTTCGTCCGCGGGGATATCGGCGAACTCGCCACGGTCGACGCCGCCGTGAAGGGCTGCGATCATGTCTTTCACGTGGCGGCCAAGGCCGGCGTCTGGGGCGACTGGGAAGACTACCTGCGCATCAATGTCGACGGCACCTCGAACGTCGTCGAGGCCTGCCGGTCCCACGGCGTCCGCGCGCTGGTGCACACCAGCACCCCGAGCGTCGTCTTCAGCGGCGAGGCCTTCCGCGGCGCCGATGAATCACTGCCCTACGGTGACAACTGGCTCTGCGCTTACGCCGAGACCAAGGCGGTCGCCGAAGAGGTCGCCCTCAAGGCCGCCTCGGCGACGCTCAAGGTCTGCGCGCTCCGTCCGCACCTGATCTGGGGGCCCGGCGATCCGCATATCTTCCCTCGCGTCCTGGCCCGCGCGCGAGCCGGCAAACTGCGTATCGTCGGCGACGGCCAGAACCAGGTAGACGTCACGCACGTAGACACCGCGGCCGAGGCGCATCTCGGCGCGCTCGACGCGCTCCTTGCCGGCCGCGCCAACGGGCAGGCCTACTTCCTCTCGCAGGGCGAACCCGTGAAGCTCTGGGAGTTCATCAACCGACTGCTCGTCGGCGCCGGCGAAAAGCCCGTCACCCGCCGGATCAGCCAGCGCTCGGCCTATTGGCTCGGTGCCCTGCTCGAAGGCGTCTGGACGCTCTGCCGACTCAAGGGCGAACCCCCGATGACCCGCTTCGTGGCCGTCGAGCTCGCCAAAGATCATTGGTTCGACGTCTCCGCCGCCCGCCGCGACCTCGGCCTCAAGCCCGCCGTCGAGACCTGGGCCGAACTGGACCGCCTCGCCGCGACGTTCCGGGCCAAGTGACCGACGCCGGCCGCGAAAGTCCGTGAAAGAACCTGAGCCCGCTCAGCGGGTAAGGACGTCGACCTCGCAAGCCGCGCAATAGGGACGGGCCGCCGGAGCCAGCGCGGCGGCGCACAGCGGACAGCGATCACCGACCAGAGGAACGACTTGGCGGACCGCGTCCTCGTGACGGCGACGACGGCGACGCAGCCAAGCGAAGAAGCCGACCATGACGAGGCCGAGCCCGACCATCTCGAGGGAGAATCCCGAATCGACCGGGCGCCTGATGCCCGTCGGTGCGGGGAGGAAGCCGGCCACCCCGAAGAGGACGAAAAAGAGGCCTGCCAGCATACCGAAGCCCGAGATCCAGGTACGCACCGGGCGAAAGGCGTCGACCTGGATGAAGCATGCGTTGCACCGCCATTCGACCGCGCGCCCCAAGGGCATCAGCGGCACGAAGAAAAGATGGTAGACCGCGAGGTAGCGGGTGCCGACCGCCAGGCGTTGCGCCGAACAGACGGAGCACCAGACGTTACGGCACGCCACTTTTCGGCGAAAGAACTTGTAGCAGCCGTCGACGATCACGGGGGATTTGTAATTCGAGGCAAGCGGCCGAGGCAAGCGGATCGCGGACCCACGGTGCTTTCGCTTAGGTAGGCTTGCGGTGTCCTCCCTTTCCCCCAAGGTTCCCCGCATGCCCGCCGACGGACTCCAGCCCGACAAGACTTTCATCGTCACGATGAAGACCTGGTTCGACCAGACCGACGGCCTCGGCATCCTGCATCATTCGCATTACGTGCTGCTGATGGAGCGCGCCCAGAAGACCATGTTCGTGGCGATGATGGGCAAGGATACCCTCGACCCGGCGGTCGCCCCGGACGTCTATGTGGTCGTCCGCGACATCGACCTGCACTACCACGCGCCGATCCGCCCGGAGTGCGACGTGAAGCTCGTCCTGACCGTCCGGAAGGTCCGCGCCGCCGGCCTCACGGTCGACTTCGAGTTCCGCAGCGCCGACTTCTCCGTCCTGCACGCCAAGGCCTCCCGCACCGTCTGCCGCATGGACGGCACGACCCATCAGCCGGCCGCCTGGAGCGACGAGTTCCGCACGAAGCATGAAGCCCTTGTCAGGGCTTGAGAAGAGAGTGCTGAGTCGATGGCGGATGACGGATCGCTGAATCGAGGGCGGATGACTGAGTCGATGACAGATGGCAGATGGAAGGGGCTGCGCCGATGAATGAACCCAGGTAGAAATTAACTTAGTCCGTCTGTCTTTATCGATTCAGTCCTCTGTCATCTGTCATCGACTCAGTCCTCTACCCCGCGCGCAGCGCGGAGCAGATCCCGCACGTCTTGCCGTCGCAGCCCCGCGCGGTGCAATGCTCGCGGCCGTAGAAGATGATGCGGAGGTGCAGCTTGTTCCAGCTGTCCTGGGGGAAGAGGCGCTTGAGATCCTTCTCGACCTGTTCGACGGACTTGCCCGGGCTGAGTTTCCAGCGCTTCGCCAACCGATGGATATGCGTGTCCACCGGGAAGGCCGGCACGCCGAAAGCCTGGGCCATGACGACCGAGGCGGTCTTATGTCCCACGCCGGGAAGCTCCTCGAGCTCCTCGAAGGTCCGCGGCACCTGGCCGCCGTGCTTGGCCATGAGCAGCTTGCCCAGGCCGACCAGCGCCTTGGACTTCTGCGGAGCCAGGCCGAGCTGACGGATCAGCGCCAGCACCCGGGCCTCGGTCATCGCCGCCATCTTGGCCGGCGTCCCCGCCTCGGCGAAGAGCGCCGGGGTGATTTCGTTGACCTTCTTGTCCGTACACTGGGCTGAAAGCACCACCGCGACCAACAGCGTGAAGGCGTCCGTGTGGTCGAGCGGGATAGGCGTCGTCGGATAGAGCCTCGCGAGCTCCTTTCCCACATAATCAGCGCGTTCCTGCTTGGTCATCCCGAGACGATGGCGGACGCCCCCCGGATGGCAACGCACCTCGGACGCAGGACTTATTCACAAGCCGTCGCAGGGGTTGCCAAACCTTATGCCAAAACCCTCATTCTCTAATACCCCCGCCGCCCTTTGGCGGGCGGTTGCGAGACCCGCTTCCTCCTTCAAAAACATCGATACTTCCATGGCCCAACTGCCCTACGATCCGTCCAAGATCTCCCGCGAACTCGCCCGCCATTACATCCCGGCGACCGAAGCCGACATCCAGGCGATGTTCGCCGCCGTCGGCTCGAAGGACTTCCCGGACATGTACGCGCACATCGACCGCGCGGTGCAGTTCGCCGGCCCGCAGGATCTTCCCGCCGAACTCGAGTACCAGGCCCTGGCGGACCGGATGGAGCACCTCTCCAAGCAGAACTCGGTCAAGACCGCCTTCCTCGGCGACGGCCTCCAGGTCTATCGCACGCATGAGATCGTCGGCCACGTCTGCTCGATCCGCAACCTCACCACGTCCTACACGCCTTACCAGCCGGAGCGCTCCCAAGGCACGCTGATCACGCACTGGATCTACCAGTCCACGCTCGCCCAGCTGACCGGCTTCGAAGCCGTCAACTCCTCGCTCTACGACCGGGCCAGCGCGCTCTTCGAAGCCGCCGTCTGCGCCGTCCGCATGGCCGACGCCGAAGCGAACACCGTGCTCGTCGCCGGCAACCTCCTGCCGACCGACCTCGAAGTCCTGCGCACGCACGTCGCCGATACCACGGTGAAGCTGGAATACCTCGCGCCCGAGGACGCCACCGGCCGCCTTTCCGCCGCGGGCATCGCCGCCGCCGCCGCCCGCCTCGGCAAGCAGCTCGCCGCCGTCATCTTCCCGCAGGTCAACGCGCTCGGCCTGCTCGAAGACGTCGACGCCCTGACCGACGCGTGCGCCGCCGCCGGCGTGAAATCCATCGCCGTCGTCGACCCGATGCTCCTCGCCACCGGCGGCCTCAAGGCCCCCGCCCGGTACGGGCAGAAGGGCGCCGACATCCTCGTCGGCGAAGGCCAGCATCTCGCCATCGGCGCCAACTTCGGCGGCCCCGGCCTCGGCATCTTCGCCGTCCGCCACCACGCCGATAAGAAGAACGAAGTCCGCGAGACCCCCGGACGCTTCGTCGGCAAGGCCAAGGACAACGCCGGTCGTGATTGCATCGTGATGGTGATGTCCACCCGCGAGCAGCATATCCGCAAGGACAAGGCCACGTCCAACATCTGCTCCAACCAGGCCTTCATCGCCACCATCGCCGGCGCCGCCATCCTCGCCCGCGGCGAAGCCGGCATGGCCGCCTCCTGCGTCGCCGGCCGCGACCAGGCCCGCCGCGCCGCCGCGAAGCTGCACAACATCCCCGGCCTCAAGGTCTGCTACGCCGACCAGGCCTTCTGGAACGAGTTCAGCCTGATGCTCCCCGAGCCCGCCGCCGCCGTCATCGCCAAGGGCCGCGCCGCCGGCCTGCACGTGGGCGTCGACATCACCGGCCGCACGCCCTGCCGCTGCTCGCTGCTCAAGATCTCCTTCAGCGACCTCCAGACGTCCGCCGACACCGACAAGCTCGTCGCCTTCTTCGAAGGCCTCTACGGCCAGTCCGCCGGCTCGAAGGCCCTCGCCGAAGTCCCGGCCGCCCTCCTCCGCCAAGGCGCCGTCGGGCTGCCCTCCTTCCCGCTCTCCGAGCTCAAGGCCTACTACGCCAAGCTCGGCGAACTCAACGTCTCGCCCGACACGGGCTGCTTCCCGCTCGGCTCGTGCACGATGAAGTACAACCCGCACATCAACGACTGGGCCGCGGGCCTGCCGGGCTTCACCGGCCTGCACCCGCAGGCGCCGATCGAGGACGCGCAGGGTTCGCTCGAGCTCCTCTGGCAGATCCAGGAGTGGCTCCGCAAGATCACCGGCCTCGCCGGCCTGACCACCCAGCCCGTCGCCGGCGCGCAGGGCGAACTCGTGGGTCTCAAGCTCTTCCAAGCCTACCACCGCCATCACGGCCAGCACCGCGACATCATCCTCATCCCGACGACCGCCCACGGGACGAACTTCGCCACGGCCACCACGGCGGGCTACGCCACCAAGCGCAACCCCGATGGCTCGCCCTCGGGCATCGTGCTCCTGAAGTCCGCCCCCGACGGCCGCGTCGACCAGGCCGACTTCGCCGCGAAGATCGCCGAGTTCGGTCCGCGCATCGCGGGCATGATGGTGACCAACC
>JBDLWC010000080.1:0-3734 GCA_039804485.1 Verrucomicrobiota bacterium | reverse complement strand
CGCGAAGGCCGGCCTGAAGCCGCGCCTGCAGACCCGTCAGCCGCGCTGCCCCTTTGCCCATGCCCGCCCGCCCCGCCGAAGCCCTCCGCCTCCTCGCGGCGGATTCGCACGCCCAGGGCGTCTCCGGACACGAGGAGGCCGTGCGCGCTCTCTTCGTGCAGGAACTGCGCGGTCGCTCGTTCGCGACCGACGGCCTGGGGGGCGTGCTCGCTTCGCCGGCGGTCGCCGCCCCCGGCCCGCGCCTGGTGCTGACCGCGCACATGGATGAGGTCGGCTTCCTCGTCCAGGCCGTCACCCATGACGGGTTCCTGCGGCTCGTGCCCGTCGGCGGCTGGCCTGACGGCGTGCTTGCCGCCCAGCGTCTGCGTGTCTGGTCGCGCTCCGCCCGGCGTGAATTCATCGGCGTCGTCGCCGCGCTTCCGCCTCATCAGGGCGGCGCGCAGGCCGTTTCCCCCGACAAGGTGCTCGTCGACATCGGCGCGCGTTCCGCCGAGGCCGTCGCCCGCCTGGGGATCCGCCCCGGCGACCCCATCGCTCCCGACGGGCCGTTCACCGCCCTCGCCGAACCGGGCAGCTATGCCGGCAAGGCTTTCGACAACCGCGCGGGCATGGCCGCGCTGACGCTCGCCACGCGCGAACTCGACGGCTCCGCCTTGCCTTGCCAGTTGCTGGCGGTCGCGACGGCGCAGGAGGAGGTCGGCTGCCGTGGCGCGGTCGTCGCCGCGCGGCTCGCCCGGCCCGACGTGGTGATCGTCCTCGAGGGCCCGCCGGCTGACGATCTGCCCGGACTGGCGCCTTTCGGCGAACAGCAGGGCGCGCTCGGCGGCGGCGTCCAGGTGCGCGCCTATGACCCGACGGCCATCATGAACCCTCGCCTCGTCGACCTCGCCCTTGAGGTCGCGGCCGGGAAGGGCATCGCTTGCCAGCTCGCGGTCCGGCGGACGGGCGGCACGGACGCGCGCACCTTCCAGGCGCATGAGCTGGGCGTGCCGGTCATCGTGCTGGGCGTGCCCGCGCGCTATATCCACACGCATAACGCCGTCATCGACGTCGCGGACCTGCAGGCGTGCGTCGACCTGGCCGTGGCGCTCGTCCGCCGCCTTGACGCGAAGACGGTCAAGGCCCTGACGCAGTATCTGTGAACGGCGTCGTTTGTCGTCTGAAGGTGAAGGCCGTCCCGGGAGCCTCTCGCTCGGAGATCGTCGGTCGTCTCGGCGAGGCCCTGAAGATCCGCGTCGCCGCGCCGCCCGAAGGGGGCAAGGCCAACCGTGAGATCCTCGGACTGCTCGCCGGGCGGCTCGGGCTTCCGGCCGCCGACGTCACGCTGGTCTCCGGGGCCGCCTCGCCCGCGAAGGTGGTCGGGCTCCGGGGTGTCACGGCCGAGCAGGCCTGGGCGCGGCTTCTCGCCTGAATCCGCACAATCCGCTTGAGAGGGGAGGTGCCTCCGCTGACAGTAGGACCATGTGCGCGGACAAGAAACCCGCCTCGGCTTCCGGCAAGGAAGGCTTCGAGGCCGAACTCAAGCAGCTCGAGCAGCTCGTCGAGTCCCTCGAGTCCGGCGACGTCTCGCTCGACGCGCTCGTCGCGAAGTATGAGGAAGGCATGCGCCTCCTGAAGTCCTGCCAGAAATCGCTCGAAGCCGCCGAACTGCGCATCGAGCAGCTGGGCAAGCGCGGCGAAGCATCGCAGGGCTGATGTCTCTCCTCGCGACCATCCGCGGGCCGGAAGACGTCAAGGCCCTCGCCCCGGAACAGCTCCCCCTGCTGGCGCAGGAGATCCGCGAGCGTCTCGTGGCGGTCACCGCGAAGAACGGCGGACACGTCGGTCCCAACCTCGGGGTGGTCGAGCTTTCGATCGCCTTGCACCGCGTCTTCGGCACGCCGAAGGACAAGTTCGTCTTCGACGTGGCCCACCAGGGTTACGTCCACAAGCTCCTTACCGGGCGCAACGGCGCCGATTTCGACGGTATCCGCACCACGGGCGGCCTGAGCGGATTCCTTAACCGGGAAGAGAGCCTCCACGACGTCTTCGGGGCGGGCCATGCGGGCACGGCGCTCTCCGCCGCCGTCGGCCTCGCCAACGCCCGCGACCGCCTCGGCGAGGACTCGCACGTCGTCGCCCTCATCGGCGACGCGGCCCTCACCTGCGGCGTCACGATGGAGGCGCTCAACAACGCCGCCAAGTCGACGAAGCGCCTGGTCATCGTCCTCAACGACAACGAGTGGTCCATCGACCGCAATGTCGGCGCGGTGGCCGACATCCTCAGCCGGCTGATCGTCACGCGCCCGTACAACAACTCCCAGCAGGGCCTGAAGCGCTTCCTCGGCCGGACCCGCGTCGGGACCAAGGTCCTGGACTTCGGCCGCAGCTTCAAGCGGCACGTGAAGAACTGGTTCACGCACAGCTCCTCGCTCTTCGAGCAGTATGGCGTGCGTTACGTCGGCCCGATCGACGGCCACGACCTCGGCGCGCTCGAGCGCTACCTCAGGTTCTGCAAGGACTCCCAAGGTCCGATCCTCCTGCACGTGCGCACCGAGAAGGGTCGCGGCCTCGGCGCGGCGTTGAAGAACCCGGAGAAGTTCCACGGCACGGGGGCCTTCGACCCTGAGACCGGCGACTCCCTTGCTTCCGGCGCGCCCGGCGCCCCGAAGGCCTGGCAGGACGTCTTCGGTGCCCTGCTCGTGCGCGAGGCCAAAGCCGACGCGCGCGTCGTCGGCATCACCGCCGCGATGCCTTCGGGCACCGGCCTCAACCAACTGAAGAAGGAACTGCCCGCGCAGTATCACGACGTCGGCATCGCCGAGGAGCACGCCGCGCTCTTCGCCGCCGGCATCGCCGCCCGCGACCTCCGCCCGGTCTGCGCGATCTACTCCACCTTCATGCAGCGCGCCTACGACATGGTCATCCATGACGTCTGTCTGCAGCGCCTGCCGGTCACCTTCTGCATGGACCGCGCGGGCGTCTCGCCCAGCGACGGACCCACGCACCATGGTCTCTTCGACATCGCCTACCTGCGTTGCGTCCCGAACGTCACGCTGATGCAGCCGAAGGACGAGGACGAGTTCGCGGACATGCTCCACACCGCGCTGAAGTCCGGCGCGCCGATGTTCATCCGCTACCCGCGCGGCGCGGCCGCCGGCAAGGCGGTCAAGGCGCGGCCCGCGCTCATTCCGCTCGGCCAGGCCGAAGTCATCCGTCCCGGGGCCGATGTCCAGCTGTGGGCCCTCGGCACGATGGTGCCCGAAGCCCAGGCGCTCGCCGATCAGCTCGCCGCCTCGACCGGTCTTTCCGTCGGCGTGGTCAACGCGCGCTTCGCCAAGCCGCTCGACGCCACCTTGCTCGTCACGCAGGCCAAGGCCGCGAAACTCATCGTCACGCTCGAAGACGGCGCCGTCACCGGCGGCTTCGGCACCGGCGCGCTCGAGACGCTCGCCGAACACGGCGTAGCCGCTCCGGTGCTCCGCCTTGGCTGGCCCGACCGTTTCGTCGGCCATGCCACCGACGTGAAGACGCTCCGCGCCGCCAACGGCCTCGCCCCCGATCAGATGCTCGCGGCGATCATGGGGAAGTTGGGTTCCTGATCATCGAAGACTGAATGGAGGGCTGAGTGGAGGACTGCGTTGAGGACAGGGTTGATCAAACGCGCTTAAAGGCAGGGACAGCACCACGTGCTGTCCTTTTTTATGGAAACCATTCCCGGGTGGCGGGTGGCCGGATGATTCCCGCTCAAAGGG
>JBDLWC010000079.1:0-7127 GCA_039804485.1 Verrucomicrobiota bacterium | reverse complement strand
GTGCAACCGTCAAGGCGGGCCCTGGCCGCCATGACGCAACCAGGACACCGAGGTCGCCGACCCGCCGGAAGCGTCGACGCAGGCCTGAAGGAAAGGCTGGGGCGTCTGCAGGACCGAGAACAAATATAGCCGGGGGCCCTGCCCTTTGCCGGCCCTTGCGAAGGCCTCGAGCCACTCGCGCTGCCAACGCGGCGCGCGAGCCGGCGAAGCTCCGGTCTTATGGTAAGCACTGTCGGCATAGACCAGCTTGGGCGCGCGCTGCCGCAGCTCATAGAGACGGATGCCGTCCTGGAAGTCGGAGAAGACGACCAAGGCGTCGTATGGCTCGGCGATCAGATGGTCCATCCACGCGCCCAGCGACCCCTTCTCGCACGCCTCCCTTACTTTGGCCTGAACCGCCCTGCCGGCCGGGGTCAGCGTCGTGAGCACGGTCTGGGTGGGCCCCTCGCGCAGCCGCGGAGCGACGCCCTGGAAGTGGCGACCATGGACGACATGGTCCCCCAGCCCGACGACCCGGGCGCCGTCGAAACGAAAGACGTCCGCGGCGGGGAATTGCCGGCGGATCTCCGCCTCGACTCGCGGTAGGTACGAACGCATGGAGCCGGAGCAATCCAGGTAGACCGCGACACGCTGCGCGCGGATCATCGCCCCCATGACCGGCCGGCCGACGAAGCCCACGCCATGGATCTGGCCTGCGCCCGGCCCCTGTCCGCGACCGAAGCCTTGACCGCGCCCGAGCCCGCCTTGCCCCGCCGCCCCAAGCGCAAGGCCCGGCCAACCCGCCTCGGCCCCGGCCAGCTTCATCGGCGGCAAGGTCAAGGCGGAGCTGGCCGACTTGGAGGCGATGCGGTTCGCGCTCGGAGGCGACGGCGGCTTACGGACGACCGAATAGGTCCGCCCACCGGACCCGCCCGCATGCCCGCTGACGACAGGCGGGGCGCCGACCGGCTCAAAGGGCGCCGGCTTGCGGAAGACGACCCAGCAGGCGGCCAGGATCAGCAGGGCATGGACGGCCAGAGAAAGAACGAGGCCGCGCAGCGAGCGGACCGGCCGCCGGCGTGTGGCAATGGGCTCCAAAGATGACATGGCTGGCAGATTAGCCGCGGCACCATGGACTCAAACCTGAGGCCGCACGGTTATCACCTCCCGCCGGCTCGGGCGAAACGCCTAGCAATAACGCCCAGCATACCGGCCCACGTGATCTTCCGAGGCTGGTCATCTCGGCGGCGCCAAACCGGCCCCGGGGGAAGCATGACATGGGATAGGTCGCCCATAGCCGAGGAGTCCAGGCCAGCGACGTGTCATGGGGGTGAGCTCAAAGTCCCCCAAGAAATGGCTTGCGAGCGGGCCGACGTGCCCTTCTCCTCGGCTTTCCACTGATTGCAGGGTGGAGCAGCCCGGTTAGCTCGTCAGGCTCATAACCTGAAGGTCGTAGGTTCAAATCCTACCCCTGCACCCAATTTTAAAGCCCTAAGGGGCAGTAACTTAGGTCAATTTCACAGAAAGCTGAAATTGAGGCTTGTGCGGCCCGGGATTTAATGCACGGTTACATCTATAAATTTGTCCTACGGGACAATGGGGTAAGTAAGATAAAGCAGTAAAAAACAGGCGGCTTGCATAGGGGTATGCAAGCCGCCTCCTTTTTGGGGCCACGCCCCGCTTCACCCCACGAAAAAGCCCGGCACCTTACGGTACCGGGCTTGGTCTTGGCGGCTACGTCTCGCTCAGCCGCCGGTCATCTTGGAGATCAGCGCGATGAGCGGCAAGAACATGGCGAGCACGATCGTGCCGACCACGACGGCCAGGAAGACGATCAGCACCGGCTCGATGATCGAAGTCAGGGCGGTCACGGCGTTGTCCACCTCTTCGTCGTAGATGTCCGCCACGCGGTTGAGCATCTCCGGCAGCTGGCCGGTCTCCTCGCCCACCTGGATCATCGAAGTGACCATCTGCGGGAACACGCCGGACTGCTCGAGCGGCACCGACAGCGGCTCGCCGTCGCGGACCCGGTCGTGCACGCGCTCGAGCGACTTCGCGATGACGACGTTGTCGAGGGTGTCCCGGGTGATCGAGATCGACTGGAGGATCGGCACGCCCGAGGCCATCAGGGTTCCGAACGTGCGCGCGAAGCGGGACACCGAGACGATCTGCACGAAAGCCCCGACCTTGGGCAGGCGGAAGATCATCCGGTCGAAGATCTCCTTGCCCTTCTCGGACGAGAGCCAGGTCTTGAGGCCGAAGTAGAGCCCGAAGATGACCACCGGCGTCGCCCACCAGTATTCCGTGAGCATCTTGGAGATGCCGACGACGAACTGCGTCAGCGGAGGCATCTGGGTCTTCTGGCCGTCGAGCAGCTTCTGGAAGGAAGGCACGACCTTCACCATCAGGATGTAGACGATGATGACGGCGACCGACATCACGACGCCCGGGTAGACGAGCGCCGACTTCACCTTGCGCTGGATGCGTTCGGCCTTCTCGCGGAACTTGGCGAGACGGTCGAGGACCTTGTCGAGGACGCCGCCCGCTTCGCCGGCGCGGATCATGTTGACGAAGAGCTTGTCGAAGACCTTGGGATGGGCCTGCAGCGCTTCGGAGAAGTTGTTACCCTGGGAGACGCTCTCGGCGATGTTCGCGAGGACGACCTTGAAGGCGGGGTTGCGTTCCTGCTTGGTGATGAGCTCCAGCGCCCGGAGGAGCGGGAGGCCGGCGATGATCAGCGTGGCGAGCTGGCGCGTCATGACGGTGACGTCGTTCTGCGTGATCTTCGACCCGAAGGAGAAGCCCGCCTTGGCGGGCGCCGCGGCCGCCTGGGGCTTGGCGCCGCCGGCCTCGGCCGCGAGGGACGTGACCATCAGGCCCTTCGCCATCACTTTCTGGCGGGCCTGGGCGGCGTCGGCGGCGTCGATCTTCCCGGTGGTCTGGGCGCCATTCCGGTCGATGGCAGTGTATTTGTATTCGGGCATGGAGGTGCGGGTAAAGGTCAGGTGTACTTGAGGACTTCCTCGATGGAGGTGTGCCCGTCGAAGATGCAGCGCAGGCCGTCCTCGCGCAGGGGGCGCATGCCGGACTCGACGGCCTTCTGCTTGAGCACGAGGGTCGGCGCCTTCTGCGTGATCAGGGTGCGCAGCGGGTCGTTGATCGTCATCAGCTCGAAGAGGCCCTGGCGTCCTTTGTAACCGGAGCGGTTGCAGTCGGCGCAGCCCTTGCCGTAGTAGAACTTCTTGTTGGCGATCTCGAGGGCGTCGACGCCGAGCATGCTGACGACGTCCTTGTCCGGTTCGTAAGGGGTGCGGCAGGTCTTGCAGACCCGGCGGAGCAGGCGCTGGGCGAGCACGCCCTCGAGCGACGCGGAGATCAGGAAGGGCTCGAGGCCCATGTCGATGAGACGGGTCACGGCGCCCGGGGCGTCGTTGGTGTGGAGCGTCGACAGCACGACGTGGCCGGTCAGCGAGGCCTGCACGGCGATCTGGGCGGTCTCGATGTCGCGGATCTCCCCGACCATGATGGTGTCCGGATCCTGTCGCAGGAACGAACGGAGCGCGGCGGCGAAGGTCAGGCCGACCTGGTGGTTGATCGGCACCTGCATGATGCCCTCGACCTCGTACTCGACGGGATCCTCGGCGGTCAGGATCTTCACGTCCTCGGTGTTCACCTCGCGGAGCGCCGAGTAGAGGGTGGTCGTCTTGCCCGAGCCCGTCGGGCCGGTCACGATGAAGATGCCGTTGGGGCGTCCGACCATGGCGCGGATGCCTTCCTTGATGTCATCCTGCATCGAGAGCGCCTCCAGGCTCAGGTTGACGACGGTCTTGTCGAGGATGCGGAGCACCACGGACTCGCCGAACTGGGTGGGCAGCGTGGAGACGCGCAGGTCGATCTGGCGGCCGCTGATGGTGGTCTTGATGCGTCCGTCCTGGGGCACGCGGCGCTCGGCGATGTTGAGCGACGAAAGCACCTTCACGCGCGCGATGACGGCGGAGGCCAGGTTCTTGGGGGGCGGCGCCATCTCGTAGAGCGAGCCGTCGATGCGCAGGCGGATGCGGAACTCGTTCTCGAAGGGCTCGAAGTGGATGTCGGAAGCCTTCGCCTTGACGCCTTCCTGCAGCACGAGGTCGACGAAGCGGATGATGGGGGCCTGGCTGGCCTGCTTGGTGACGTCCTCGTCGGTCACGGCCGCGGGACCGTCCACCGAATCGAACTCCCCGAGCAGGTCCTCCATCGAGGAGGAGGTCGCCTCGCCGTAGATGCGGACGACGCCCGCCTCGACCTGCGCGGGGTCGGCGACGGCGAGCTCGATGTCGCGCTGAAGGATGAAGCTCAGCTCGTTGATGACCGACGAATTGAAAGGGTCCTTGGCCAGCAAGGTCAGCTTGCCGGCTTCGTCGCTCACGGGCAGGACCACGTACTTATGGGCCTGGGCCGGCTTCAGCAGCCTGCCCAGCGCGTCGCCGACCTCGGCGGGCACGGCGGAATAGAAAGCGACGCCGAGGTGGTCGGCGACGGCCTGCAAGAGCGTGTTGCGGTCCGCGTAACCGGAGTCCACGAGGCTCTCGCCGAAAGACTTGCCGGTGCTCGCGTGGGATTCCCAGACCTCCGCGGCCTGGGCGGGCAGCAGCAGCCCCGCCTCGAGGGCGATGTCGCGGATTACGTCACTGTGGTCGTCGAACATGTCGGTGGAGGGTTGGGATCAGCGTCCGCCGGCGCGAAGTCTCTCGCGCAGGGCTTCGGGGTTCTGGCTGTAGTCGAGGGCTTCGGCTTCCGTCACGACGCCTTGCTGGCAGAGCGCCAGGAGGTCGCCGTCGAGGCTGCGCATCCCGCGCGCGCCGCCGGTCTCGATGTCCGTGAGGAGCTGGAAGGTCTTGCCGTCGCGGATCTTGGCGGCGACGCCGTCCGTCCGCACCATCACCTCGAAAGCGGCGACGCGACGGTCGTCGGTCGTGTGCAGGAGGCACTGGGAGATGACGGCGGAGAGCGAGGTCGAGAGCTGGGTGCGGATCTGGTCGCGGGCCGAAGCCGGGAAGGCGTCGATGATGCGGTCGATGGTGCGCGTGGCGCCCGAAGTATGGAGGGTGCCGAGCACGAGGTGGCCGGTCTCCGCCGCCGTCACCGCGGCCTCGATGGTCTCGAGGTCGCGCATCTCGCCGATCAGGATGACGTCCGGGTCCTGGCGCAGCGCCGAACGCACGCCCTCCGCGAACGAAGGCAGGTCCTCGCCGACCTCGCGCTGGGTGACCAGGCAGTTCTTGTGCGCGTGGGTGTACTCGATCGGATCCTCGATCGTGATGATGTGGCCGTGCTGGTTCTCGTTGATCCAGTTGATCATCGAGGCGAGCGTGGTCGACTTGCCGGAGCCCGTCGGTCCGGTGACGAGGACGAGGCCGCGCGCGCGGCGGAGCATGTCCTTGATCACGGGCGGCAGGCGGAGCTCCTCGAGGGAGAACATCGCCGAAGGGAGGAGACGGAGGACCATGCCGTAGCCGCCGTGCCCCCGGAAGGCGTTCGCGCGGAGGCGCGTCCCCTCGCGGAAGGTGAAGGCGAAATCGCAGCCGCCGTCGGCGGCCAGGCGGGCCGTATGGCTGGCCGGCACGACGCTCTTCACCAGCGCCTCGGTCTCGGCGGGGGTGAGCGCCGGGCCGTCGATCGAGACGATGTCGCCGTTGACGCGCAGGCTCGGCGAGCGGCCGGAGTGGATATGCAGGTCGGAGGCCCCGTTCTCGAGCATGGCCTCCAGCAGCTGGTTCATCGCGTAAGCCATGGTAAGGTCAGATGATGTCGTCGGCCACGGTGGCTCCGAGCACTTCCTCGATCGTCGTCATGCCGGAGGCGACCTTGCGCTGGCCGTCTTCGCGCATGGTGCGCATGCCGGCCTCGCGCGCCTTGCGCCGGAGGTCGACCAGGTTGGCTCCGCCGTAGATCATCTCCTGGACCTCCTCGGTGATGACGAAAAGCTCGAAGACGCCGCGACGGCCCTTGTAGCCGCGTTCGCCGCACTTGGGACAGCCCTTGCCCTTCATCGGCGTGGCGTTGGCGAGGTCCTGCTCGGTCATGCCGATGGAATAGAGCTCCTTCGCCGTGGGCTTGTAGGGCGCGGCGCAGGCCTGGCAGTTGCGGCGGACGAGCCGCTGGGCGAGCGCGCCGCGCAGGGCGGCCGACACCAGGAAGGGCTTGACGCCGATGTCCACGAGTCGCGTCACGGCGCTCACGGAGTCGTTGGTGTGGAGCGTGGAGAAGACCATGTGTCCGGTGAGCGCGGCGTTGATCGCGATCTCGGCGGTCTCCAGGTCGCGGATCTCGCCGATCATGACGATGTTGGGCGCCTGTCGCAGCATCGCGCGCAGGGCGGCGGCGAAGGTCATGCCGACGTCGCGCTTGACCTGCACCTGGTTGATGCCGGCCATCTGGTACTCGACGGGGTCCTCGACGGTGATGATCTTCCGGTCCGGCTTGTTGATGTAGTTGAGCGCGGAGTAGAGGGTGGTCGACTTGCCGGAGCCCGTGGGGCCGGTGACGAGGAACACGCCGTCGGAGCCGGAGATGAGGCCTTGGAACTTGGCCTGGTCGTCGGCGAAGAAGCCCAGCTCGGGCAGGCCCAGCTTGAGGCCTTCCTTGTCCAGGATGCGCATGACGATGGATTCGCCGTAGACGGTCGGCAGCACCGAGACGCGCAAGTCGATGTCGCGGCCGCCGGTACGGGCCTGGATGCGCCCGTCCTGGGGGATGCGCTTCTCGGCGAGGGAGACCTCGGCCATCAGCTTGAGGCGCGAGATGATCGAAGGCTGCAGGCGCTTGGGCGGACCCTTCATCTCCTGCAGCACGCCGTCGATGCGGAAACGCACGCGGAAACGCTTCTCCAGCGGCTCGAGGTGGATGTCCGAAGCCTTGCGGCGGATCGCGTCGACGATGAGCGAGTTGACGTAACGGATGATGGGAGCGTCGTCTTCCTTGACGTCGCCGCCCTGCGGAAGTTCGACCGCCAGTCCGTCGTCACCGCCCTTGCCCAGGATGTCGTTATACGAGGCGCCGCCGCCGATAGGACCGCCGCCGTAGCAACGCGAAATGGCTTCTTTCAGCGCGTCCGGAGGCGCGAGACGAGGGTTGAGCGCAAGCTTGAGGATGCGGGAGATCGAATC
>JBDLWC010000078.1:0-5399 GCA_039804485.1 Verrucomicrobiota bacterium | reverse complement strand
GGTCTGCTGGCGACGACGTGGGACGTGCCTCTTCCGCAGGCGCCGGACGGCCTTGGCTTGGCCGTGCTGGCCGGACAGAAGGACGTGCGTTTCTCAGGCGGCCCCGTCAGCCAATCCGTCCGCATGGAGCTGTCCCTCGCTTTGCGCCCCGGGGATGCCGGCCTCGCCTACCAAGGCCTGCAGGCCGAAGTCACCCGCCGTTCGCCGGTCGGAGATCTTTATGCGCCGGTCCGCACCGAGGGCTTGTCCGCGGCTTTTCCGACCGAGGCGAAAGACCCCAAGCCCGTGACCGAACCCAAGCCTGCGGTCGCGCCCGAGCGGCTGCGCCGGCCTTCGTTCGAGTCCGTGGCGCCCGCGAAGTGACCCGCTCAGCGGGTGGCGCTGAGGAAGTCGCGGTGTAACCCGGCGTAGACCCCGGAAGCGGCCAGAAGCGTCTCGTGGGCGCCTCGTTCCACGATGCGGCCGGCGGCGAGGACGAGGACGCAGTCGGCGCGACGGATGGTGCTGAGCCGGTGGGCGACCACGAAGCACGTGCGACCCTTCATCAGGCGATGCAAGGCGACCTGGAGGCGGGCTTCCGTGAGCGTGTCGACCGCGCTGGTCGCTTCGTCCAGCACCAGGATCCGCGGGTCGGCGAGCAGGGCGCGCGCGAAGGCGACGAGCTGCTGCTGTCCCATCGAAAGACCGCGGCCTTTTTCCGAGCAGGGCGTGTGGATCCCCTCCGGCAGCGCCATGATCAGGTCGAGGCAGTCGAGGTCCCGGAACGCCTGCCGGACTTGCTCGTCGCTGGCCTCCGGCCGCGCGGCCCGCACGTTGTCGGCGATCGTGCCCGCGAAAAGGAAGTTCTGCTGGAACACGAAGCCCATCTGCCGGCGCAGCGTCTCCTGGCGGATGTCGCCCAGGTCGTGGCCGTCGACGAGGACGGCCCCGGCGGCCGGCAGCTGGAATTTGGCCAGCAGCCCGACGATGGTCGACTTGCCCGAGCCCGTGTGGCCGACCAGCGCGATGACCTGGCCGGGCTCGGCGACGAAGGAGATGTCATGCAGGACCGGCCGGTCGGGGACGTACGCGAAACCCACTTCACGGAACTCGACCCGACCCAGCAAGGGAGGGCAGTCCCGGGCGGTCGGCTTGTCCGTCCAGGCCGGGGCCGTGTCCAGCAGCCTGAAGTAACGCTCCGCTCCCGCCATCGCGAGCGTCGCTTCGGACAGCTGGGTCCCGATGATCGTGATCGGGGAGAAGAACAGGTCCGCCAGGAAGAAGAAGGTCACCAGGTCGCCGAGGCCCGTCCCCGCGCCCGACAGGGCCGCCCAGCCGCCGACGCCGATGAGCGCGGCCATGAAGCCTTGGGCGTTGAGTTCGAGGAGCGGCAGGTAGAGCGCCGTGAGGCTCGCGGTCTTCACCACGTTGCCGGCGAGGCTGCGCACGAGGCGCGTGAAGATCCCCGCGTTGGTGTCCTCGCGCGCGAAGCCCTGGGTCACGCGGATGCCTTGGACCGTCTCGGCGAGCGCCGACGTCACGCGGGAGAAGGTCTCCTGCTGGACGCGCGAGGCGTGCAGGATCTTGCCCCGGAAGAAACCGTGGACGAAAAGCAGGCACGGCACGATGGCCAGCAGCACCAGAAAAAGCCGCGGGTTGGCCCACCACATCAGGGCGGCGGCGACGCCCATCTGGCCGAGCGAGACGAACGTGATGAAGAAGTTGTTCTGGATCCCGTTGCGCATCGCCTCGATGTCCGAGACCATGCGGCTGATCAGGCTCCCGTGCCGGCGGGCCTGGAAGAACGACAAGGGCTGGGTGAGCAGGTGGGCCATCAGCCGGTCGCGCAGGTCGCGCAGGACGTTCTCGCCGATCTGATGCGCCAGCCGGATGCGCCAATACAGGCCCACGTCGGCGACCAGGAAGAGGAACCCGAACAGGAGCAGGGCCCGGAAGGTCTCGGCCCCGTCGCCCGCCGCCACCGGACCTCGGATGATCGCGCCGACGAACCAGGCGAGGCCGGGCAGGGCGATCGCCCGGAAGACGCACAGGACGAGGAGGGTGTTGCGCAGCCGCCGATGCGCCCCCGTGAACGCGAGCAGGCGGGCGATCGTCGACCAGCGCAAAGGCAGCCGGTCCGGCTCCTCTTCGTCCGGGCGGAGCCGGCGGACCGCGATCTCGAGGCGTTCCCGGCTCATGCGACGGCGTCCTCCGATTGGACGAGGATGGCCCGTCGGTAATGCCCCTCCTGGGCCATCAGCTCCTCGTGCGTGCCGGCCTGCGCCAGCCTGCCGTGCTCGAGCACCAGGATCTGGTCCGCGCGGCGGAGGGTGCTGAGGCGATGCGCCACGATGAACGTCGTGCGTCCGACCATGGCCGCTTCCATCGCGGCGAGCATCTCCTTCTCCGTCTCGGGATCGATGGCCGAGGTCGGGTCGTCGAGCAGGAGCACCGTGGGTTCGAGCAGCAAGGCGCGCGCGATGGCGATGCGTTGGCGCTGCCCGCCGGAGAGGTTGACCCCGCCTTCGCCGAGGAACGTCTCGTAGCCTTCGGGCAGGGCGACGATGAACTCGTGCGCGCCGGCGATGCGGGCGGCGCGCTCGATGCGCTCCTGCGAGGCGGCCGGATGGCCGAAGGCGATGTTCGCCGCGATGGTGTTCGAGAAAAGGAAGTTCTCCTGGAAGACCATGCCCACCTGGCGGCGGAGCTCAGGCAGGGGCAAGGCGCGCAGGTCGTGTCCGTCCAGCGTGACGCGGCCCGAGCGGGGGTCGTAGAAGCGGGGGATCAGGGAGAGCAGGGCGGACTTGCCCGCGCCCGTGGCGCCGGCGATGGCGATGCGCTGGCCGGGTTCCGCGACGAAGGACAGCCCCCGCAGCACCGTGGCGTTCTCCTGATACTCGAAGCTGACGTCCTCGAAGGCCACGCGTCCGAGGAAGCGGCCCGGCGAGGCGGCCTCGGGCGCGGAGGCCACGCCGGGGTCGGTGTCCAGGATCTCGAAGATGCGCTTGGCGCCGGCCAGCGAGACCTGGGCGTTGTCGACCACCGCGGCGAGGGTCGTCACCTGCGCGGAGAACTGCTGGAGCAGTCCGGCGAAGGCGACGAGGCCGGCGCCCAGCGGGAGCTCGCCGCGGGCCACCATCCAGCCGCCGTAGCCGATGAGGACGGCGACGGAAAGGCGGTTCAGCCCGTCGATGACCGGCCAGAAGAGGGCGATCTCGCCGAAGACCTTCTGCTTCTGGACGCGGATGGCCTCGCTCCATCCGGCGAAGCGCCCCTGGACGCGCCCTTCGAGCGCGAAGCCCTTGACCACCTGGATGCCCTGCACGTTCTCGGAAAAGCCGAGCACCATGCGGTCCATCAGCTCGCGGTTCTCCTCGTAAGCCGGGCGGACCTTGCGCGAGAACCGGACGGCGAACCAGAGCTGGAACGGCAGCACCGCCAGGCAGGCGAGCGTCAGCCGCCAGTCGGTGCGCAGCATGTAGACGGCGCAGGCCGCCAGGGTGACGGCGATGATGGCCAGCTGCAGCAGGACGCCTTCGATGAAGAGCCGGATGGCGTGCGCGTCCGCCGTGACGCGGTTGATGATGGAGCCGCTCCCGTTGGCGTCGAAGAAACGGAAGCTCAGCTGCTGGAGCTTGGCGAAGACCTGCGAGCGGAGGTCGGCCACGATGCGTCCGTGGAGGAAGCGGACGGAGACGAGGCCGAAGACGAAGGAGAGGGTCGCGCGCAGGAGGGCGGCGACGAGGATGCCGAGACCGAGCCAGACGAACACCGCGCGGTCGGAGGCCCCGGCGGGCACGAAGAAGGGCAGGGCGGGCGCCGGGACGGAGCGGTCCGCGCAGTGGCGGACGAAGTCGATGCCGACGCCCACCTGGGCGATGACGGCGATGGTCAGGAAGACGACGGTCAGCTGCAGGGCCAGCAGCTGGAGGCAGTCGGAACGGTACGACCAGGCGATGCGCAGCAGGCGTCGCAGCGTGTCTTCACGGCTGGCGGACGAAGCGGTTTCGGCGGACATGCGCGGCAGGGCGCCGGCGGGCTCAGCGGATCATCTGGCCTTCGCGCGAAGCTTTCCGACGGAACTCGGCGAGGATGCGGGCGGTGACGGGGCCCGGCTTGCCGGTGCCGATCCTGCGGGCGTCGACTTCGATGACCGGGATGACTTCCGCCGCGGTGCCGGTGAGGAAGCACTCGTCGGCGTTCCACACGTCGTAGCGGGTGATGTTCGTCTCGACGACGGGGATGCCCAGCGCCGCGGCCACTTCCATGGCGACCTGGCGGGTGATGCCGACCAGGGCGCCGGCGTGCGAGGCCGGGGTGATGAGACGGCCTTTATGGATGAGGAAGACGTTGTCGCCGGTGCACTCCGCGACGTAACCCTGCTCGTTGAGCATGAGGCACTCGTGGAAGCCGTGCTGCTGGGCTTCCATCTTGGCCATGATGTTGTTCAGGTAGTTGAGGGACTTGATCATCGGCGGCAGGGCGGCCGGGCTGATGCGACGGGTCGGCGCGGTGATGATGCGCATGCCGGTCGTGTAGAGTTCCTCGGGGTAGAGCTTGATGCTGTCCGCGATGCAGATGATGGACGGCTTGGGGCAGTTCTTGGGCGAGAGACCGAGGTCGCCGAAGCCGCGCGAGACGACGAGGCGGATATAGCCGTCCGTCAGGTTGTTGCGGCGGCAGGACTCGCAGACGATCTCCGCGATCTCCTGGCGGGACCAGGGCATGTCGAGGCAGAGGGCCTTGGCCGACATCTCCAGGCGCTCGAGGTGCTCGTCGAGGCGGAAGACGCAGCCTTGGTAAAGGCGGATGCCTTCGAAGATGCCGTCGCCGTAGAGGAAGCCGTGGTCGAAAACGGAGATCTTGGCCTCGGCCTTGGGGTAGAACTTTCCGTCGATGTAGACTTCCATGATGGTGAAAGGCCGCATCTTGGCGGGTGAGCCGGCCTTTTTCCAGCCCGAAAGCCCCCGAAAGCGGGGAAGCTCAGGCGGACTCGCGGAGGGTCAGGCGGAACTTGCCGGAATCCTCGGGGGTGATGAAGCCGACGGTCTCCGCCGTCACCGGATGTCCCAGCAGGGCCCCGACCGAAGCCGCGAGCTCGCGTCCGATCGCCGTCAGCGCGTCTCCGGGGACTTCCGGGAGCAGGCACAGCCGGGCCGTGCCATCGGTCGCTTGGCGGAGCTGGTAATGGACGACGCCGGCGGCGGCTGCCATGAGCCGGTCGACCTGGTGGGTGGTCACGACGCGCCCGCCGGGGCCGCGGAGGGCGTCGCGTTTGCGACCATGGACGCGGAAGCCTTCTCCCCGGGCTTCGACGTAGTCGCCGATCTCATAGCGGATCAGCGGGAGGAAGGGGTTGGTGAGCGTGGTGACGAGCAGTTCCCCCACGCCGGCCGCATCGACGTCGGCGACCTCCAGGA
>JBDLWC010000077.1:0-9499 GCA_039804485.1 Verrucomicrobiota bacterium | reverse complement strand
CGGGCGGCCGCGCGGATCTGCCCCACGATCGGATCGATCTGCCGGCGGATGTCGGAAAGGGTGATGCCTTGGCCGTCGGCGTCGGCGGCGATGCGGTCCGCGTTGAGCACCGACCAGCGCTTGGCGGCGGCCTCCTCCAGCGAAGGTTGCAGGAGCTGTCCGGACGCACCGGCTCCGAGGAGGAGAAGGAGACAGGTGAGCGAGAAGGATTTCATCGGGCGGGAGGCGCGGGCAGCCTGGAAAGGAAGCCGCGGATTTCCTTCAGTTTCCGCAGGGGGTCCCGCACGGTCAAGCGGGGAAACCGGTTGCCCACCAGAATAGGTTCCGGCGCCCTCCCGGCGCCGGCTGTCAGGCAGCGGAGCACGGATTCGTCGGTCGTCACCGAAACGACACCTTTGTCCTCCGCCAGGCAGCGGATCTCCGCCAGGCTGAGCAAGGCCTCGGCCTCGGGAGGGAGTTTGCCGTAACGGTCTTTGAGCGACGCGCGCAGCTCGGCGATCTCGGCGACGTCGAGCGCCAGCGCGATGCGTCGGAAGGCCTCGATGCGCAGGCGCGTCTCGGGAATCCAGTCGGCGGGCAGCGTCGCGGTCAGCATGGCCGCGGAGCCGTCGCCGCCGGCGGTCTCTTCGGCGCCCAGCGCGGCCTGGGTATGGTCGATGAAATCGAGGCTCACCTCGCATCGGTCCACGACGGAGCCCTTGTCCCCGCGCAGCTTGGCGACGCTCCGGCGGAGGAGCTGGCAATAGAGGTCGAAGCCGACCGAGGCGACGTGGCCGCTCTGGGCCGCGCCGAGGATGTTGCCGGCGCCGCGGAGCTCGAGGTCGCGCATGGCGATGCGGAAGCCCGCGCCCAGCTGGTTGTACTGCCGGATGGCCGAGAGCCGGCGATGCGCGGTGCCGACCAGCGCGGCGTGGCGGTGGAGGAAAAGATACGCGTAGGCCTGGCGGTTGAAGCGGCCCACGCGGCCGCGGAGCTGGTAGAGCTGGGCGAGGCCGAAACGGTCCGCGCCTTCGATGATGAGCGTGTTGCAGTTCGGGATGTCGAGGCCGGTCTCGATGATGGTGGTGCAGACGAGCACGTCGAACTCGCCGGCGACGAAGGCCGACATGACGCCCTCCAGCTCGCCGTTCGCCATCTGGCCGTGGCCGACCACGACGCGGGCCTTCGGGAGGAGCGCCGCGAGGCGTTCGGCGACGGCCTGGATGGTCTCGACCCGGTTGTGCAGGTAGAAGACCTGGCCGCCGCGCGCGAGCTCGGCCTTGATGGCGTCGCGCACGAGCTTCTCGTCGTAGCTGCGCACGACGGTGCGGATGGGCAGCCGTTCGCGGGGCGGCGTCTCGATGACGCTCAGGTCGCGGGCGCCGACTAGCGCGAGGTAGAGCGTCCGCGGGATCGGCGTGGCGCTCATGGCGAGGACGTCGACCTCGGCCCGCAGTTCCTTGAGCCGTTCCTTGTGGCGGACGCCGAACCGGTGCTCCTCGTCGATGATGACGAGGCCGAGCCGGCCGAATCGCGTGCCGTCGGAGAGCAGCGCGTGCGTGCCCACGACGACGTCGACCGTGCCGGCTTCGGAACGCGCGCGGATGTCGGCTTTCTGTTTCGCGGTGCGGTAGCCGCTCAGCAGCTCCACCGAGACCGGCCAGCGGGCCAGGCGCTGCCGGAAGCTTTCGAAATGCTGCTGCGCGAGCACCGTGGTGGGGGCGAGGATGGCGACCTGCCGGCCGCCGAGCACGCATTTGAACGCGGCCCGCAGGGCGACCTCGGTCTTGCCGAAGCCCACGTCGCCGCTGATCAGGCGGTCCATCGGCGCGCCGCGTTCCATGTCCGCCTTCACGTCGGCGATCGCGCGCGTCTGGTCAGGGGTCTCGCGGTGCGGGAACGAGCGCTCGAACTCGCCCATCCAGGCGTTGTCCGCGTCCTTGGGGTGCGCGATCCCCGGCTTGGTCGAGCGGGCGGCCTGCATGGCCAGCAGCTGGGCCGCGAGGTCGGCGGTCGCCTTCTCGGCGGCCTTGCGCGACTTGTCCCAGCCGCCTCCGCCGAGCTTGGAGAGCTTCGGGTGTGCGCGGCCGATGCCGATGTAACGCGTGAGGAGATGGGACTCGCGCACGGGCAGGTGGAGCATCGACTTCTCGGCGAACTCGAGTCCGATGAAGTCCTCGGTGCGCCCGTCGTGCTCATGCGCCTTGATGCCCCGGAAAAGGCAGACGCCTTGGGTGGCGTGGACCAGGGCGTCGCCATCGGCGAGCTCGCCGAAGTCGAGCGCGCGGCCGACGGCGGCCCGGACGGCCGTCCGTCGCCGGGGCAGGGTGGCGAGCGGCCGCTTGCGCCGGCCGAAGAGCTCGCGCTCGGTGAGCAGCAGCAGCCCGTCCTTGAGCAGTCCGGGCAGCTTGCCGGGCGCGATGACCACGCCTGCCCCGAAGCGACCGGACAGGACCCGCGGCGCGAAGCCGCGGATGTCGGCGGCGGCGACGTCCGCCTTGAGCCGGTCCACGGAGCCGTCGGTATCGCCGGCGAGCAGGCACGGGCGGCCGTCCTTGGCCAGCGAGGCCGCGGCGCGCAGCAGCGCGGGGCGCGACTCCGGGCTGTCCGTCGCCGAGCCGATCAGGAGCGATTCGGCCGGGGCGGATTCGAGGGCGCGGACGTCGTAGCCGGCCGGGGCCTCGTCGGTCTCCTCCAGGACGAGCAGGTCGGGCGCGGCCGCGGCCAGCGGCGCGCACAGGACGTCCTCGTGACAGCGATCGACGGAGACGATGAGGACGCCGGGCGGGAGATGGCGGAAAAAGGGCGCCTCGGGCGCCTGGCCTGATTCATCGCGCGGCGCGCAGATGACCAGCCCGTCGACCTCGCCTTCGCTCCGTTGGGTCGCGGGGTCGAAGGGCCGGAGCGATTCGACGGTGTCGCCGAAGAGATCGATGCGCACGGGCATCTGCGCGTTGAGCGGGTAGACGTCGAGGATGCCGCCGCGCAGGGCGTATTCGCCCGGCTGCTCGCAGAGGGCTTCGTGGGCGTAGCCGAAATCCGCGGCGAGGCGTTTCGCGAAGTCGCGCAGGGCCAGCTTCTCGCCTTTGCGGACGACGATCTCCGCCTTGGCCGTGGCTTCGGGGGCGGGCGAACCACGGACAAGCGAGCCCGGGGTGCAGGCGATCAGCAGCGGGCGCGAGGGTCCGTGGCCGCCGTGTCTCAGCAGGGAAAGCACGCCGAGAAGGTCGCAGTCGGCCTCGAAGGCGGGCACGGCGGCGTCGGCTTCGGTCAGCGTCCGGATCACGGGCTGAGCGCCGTTGAGCAACGTCAGCAGCTGGGCGGTCTCTTCCGCGAAGGTCTCGGCCGATCCGAGGTTGGACGCCAGGCAGACGATGATCCCACGGTCGGCGCCGACGGAACCGGCGCACGCCGCCCAGGCGTGCGGAGGCACGCTCGTCAAGGCGCGGCGCGGCTGGGCGGACATGACGCTATCGAGGCGGGAAGGCCCGATGGGTCAAACCCAACCCCCTGCTTCATGGCCGCGGCGGAGGTTTTGTCCTCGGCGGCCGGACGGAACCGGGCGCGCGACCTTGATTTAAGCCAAGCGCCGGACCATGATGGCTTGAATCCTTCTCATGCGCCTCCTCGCCTGCCTGCTCTGCCTCGCCGCTTTCGCCGAAGAAAAACCTTTGGTCCTCGGCCATGGCTCCGCCCGATATCAGGTCGACCTGAAGTGGGCCAAGGCCGATCCGGCGGTCGCGCCCATCGTCAACGCGCACGGGCTGGCCGAAGACAAGGCCGGCCGCATCTACCTCGTGACGGACCATCCCAAGAACGACTTCCTCGTCTTCGAGAAGGACGGTCGCTATGTCCGTTCGATCAGCGCGGGCCTCGGCGGCGGCCATGGTCTCGAGATCTTCGAGCAGGACGGCGTGGAATATCTCGTCCACGTCGACGCCGGCTGGCACATGGCGGCCGAAGGCTGGAATCCGTCCGCGGTCGAAGGACGGATCACCCTGCTGACGACCGACGGCAAGGTCGTGCGCAAGTTCCCGACGCCGAAGGAACTCGGCCTCGGCGACGGGAAGTTCATGCCCTGCGATGTCGCATGGACGCCGGCCGGCACGTTGCTCGTCGCCGACGGCTACGGGTCGAACTTCATCTACGAGTTCTCCTTCGAGGGCAAGCTGCTCAAGAAGTGGGGCGGGCCGACGAAGGGCGCCGCGAACCTCAGCAACGCGCATGGCGTCTCCATCGACGTCTCCGACCCGCGCGGGACGCTGGTCTGGGTGCCTTCGCGCAGCCAGAACCAGCTCAAGGCCTTCACCTTGGACGGGAAGCATGTCGACACGATCGACCTGCCGGGAGCCTACGCGGGCCAGCTCTGCTTCCGTGGCGACAAGGCCTATGCCGCCGTCTGCTGGAGCAGGGACGCCAAGGGCGGCCCCCGTTCCCAGTCCGGTTTCCTGCTCGTGCTCGACCGCGCCACGAAGAAGGTCCTCAGCGCGCCCGGCGGCACCGAGCCCAGGTATGTCGACGGCAAGCTTCAGCCGCTCGCGCAGGCGCAGCCGGTCTTCAAGCACGGGCACGACCTTTACGTCGATTCCGCCGGGGATATCTACCTTGGGGAATGGAACGCCGGCCGGCGTTACCCGTCCAAGCTGACGTTGGTCAAATAACTCAGCTGATCAGCAGCAGCCGCGGTTCGCCGGGGCGGTTTTCCGGCGCGCGGTGGACGCACGGCGGCACGGGACTGCCGGGCCAGCGCGTGGCGATGCGCCACAGCGCGAAGGTGCCGAAGGGGTAGGGCGTCGCTCCTGCCTTGGGCGCGTAGTGCGCATCGTAACTATGCTCGTGGAGGAATTCGGCGAAGCCCGCGTCGTCCGCGCCGCCGTATTCCGCGAGCAGCGCCGCGCGGATCTCCGGTATCCCGGTCTTGAGCAGGGCTTCCTCGTTCCGGAGGCCCTCGCTGCAGGCGCCGTGATAGGTGCAAAGCCACGTGTCGACCTCCACGGGCGCGCTGTCGACGTGGAAGGACGTGACGTCCGTCGGCACGACGCCGGCGTCGGCCCCCCGCACGCAGTCGTAGACGCAGTTCAAGGAGGGAGCGAGGTCGTGGTCGCGCAGCAGCCGTTGGTCGGCGAGCATGGCCTCGGCCGCGGCCCGTCCGGCGGCGGTCAGTTCCAGCGCGCGGACGCGTCCGTCCTCGAGCGCGACGATGCCATCGCCTGGCCCGAGCCGTGCGATCACTTCGGCGTAGTCGCCGGGCAGGGAGCGTTCCCAGCACAGCGCGTTGATCCCGTCGGCGAAGCGCGTGGTCCGCAGCTCTTCGAAGCTCCGCACCTTCCGGACGCGCCCCTGGCCCGCGCCGCTCACTTCAGGGCGAAACGCTTGGCGAACTCCTTGGCGAGCCCGTCGTAGGCGACGGCGCCCGGGGAGTGGAGGTCGTACTGGAAGATGGTCTGGCCGTGGCTCGGGCACTCCGAGAGACGGATCGTGCGCGGGATCATCGCGTCCATCACGAGGGCGGGGAAGTGGGTCTTCACTTCTTCGACGACCTGGCGGGACAGCTTCGTGCGTACGTCGTACATCGTCATCACGATCGCGCCCACGGTGAGCTTGTCGCTCGCGCCGGCGGCCTTGAGCTGGTCGACCACGCCGAGGATCTGGCCGAGCCCTTCCATCGCGAGGTATTCGGTCTGCAGGGTGACGATGAGATGGTCCGAGGCGCCGAGGGCGTTCATCGACAGCATGCCGAGCGCCGGCGGACAATCGATGAGGATGGCCTTGTACTTGCCGGTGGCGATGACGGGGGCGAGGGCTTCGCGCAGGCGGCCGAGGTAGTTCTCGGCCTGGGAGAGCTCGGACTCGACGGCGGCGAGGTCGACTTCGGACGGGATGAGGTCGAGCTTCTCGGTCGAGGTCGCGACGATCATGTCGGCGGCCTTGGCTTCGCCGTGGAGGACCTTGTAGAGCGACCTGCCTTCGGTCTTCTCGATGCCGAGCGCGCTCGTCGCGTTGGCCTGGGCGTCGAGGTCGATGATGAGGGTCGGCAGGCCGAGGCGCGCGAGGCCGGCGCCGAGGTTCACCGTGGTGGTCGTCTTGCCGACGCCGCCCTTCTGGTTCGCGATGGAGAAGACCTTGGCCACTTAGGCGTCCTCGATGGGGCGTTCGACTTCGGTCGGCGCTTCGTAGTCGACGCCGGCGAGGCCGAAGCCGAAGTTCTTCATGAAGTCGGACTGGTAGCCGGCGAAGTCGGCGTGCGCGTCGAAGGTCTCCGTCGTGACCTGCGGCCAGGCGTCGAAGACGGCCTTCTGGACGTCCGGCGCCATTTCCCAGTCATCGATGCGGACCCGGCCATGGTCGTCGAAGTCGAGGGCGTTGCCGTTGTACATCTGCTTCTCGAACAGACGCTGGATCTGCTCGACGCAGCCCTCGTGCGTGCCCTTGGCCTTCATGATCTTGAACAGCAGCGACACGTAGAGCGGCACGACCGGGATGGCCGAGCTGGCCTGCGTGACGACCGCCTTGTTGACGGACACGAAGGCGCGTCCGCGGTGAAGCTTCATCAGGTCGTCGATCTTCCGGCCGGCGCGCTCGAGGTCTTCCTTGGCCTTGCCGATGGTGCCGTCCTTGTAGATCGGCCAGGTCACCTGCGGTCCGATGTAGGAGTAGGCGACGGTCTGGCAGCCTTCCTTGAGGACGCCGGCGCCGTCGAGGGCGTTCATCCAGAGCTCCCAGTCTTCGCCGCCCATGACCTTGACGGTCTGCGCGATGTCGTCGGCGGAAGCGGTCTCGAGGGTGACCTCGTTCACGACCTTCTTGTCGGTGTCGAGGTTCTTGGCGTGGAACGGAGCGCCGGTCGGCTTGAGGACGGACTTGTAGGTCACGCCATCCGGAGCGGTCCGGCGAGGGGAGGCGAGGGAGTAGACCACGAGGTCGACCTTGCCGCCGGGCATCTTCGACTTGATCGCTTCGATCACCTGGGTCTTGAGCTCGGCCGAGAAGGCGTCGCCGTTGAGGGACACCGCCTTGAGGCCGGCCTTCTTGGCTTCGGCGTGGAAGCCGGCGGTGTTATACCAGCCGGGCGAGCCCGGCTTGTCGCCTTCGCCGTTGCGCTCGAAGAACACGCCCAGCGTGGCGGCGCCGGAGCCGAAGGCGGCGGAGATGCGGGAAGAGAGGCCGTAGCCCGTGGAGGCGCCGATGACCAGGACCGACTTGGGGCCGCCCTGGATGGGCTTGCGGGACTTCACGTAGGCGATCTGCTCGCGCACCGCCGCGGCGCAACCGTCGGGGTGGGAGGTGATGCAGATGAACCCGCGGACGCGAGGCTTCAGGACTTGCTGGGACATAAGGACACCTTTGGAGGGGGAAAGGATGAGTTCAATCTGGAATTGGGAGTTAAAACAGCGGCCGGCGGTGAGCGGTGAGGTTTATGCGCCGGCGATCAGGCGGTTCGGCCCTCGGTTCCGTCCTCTGTCCTCGACTCAGTCATCGATTCAGTCCTCTGTGCTGGCCATGTTCAGCGCACGCCTTGCTTTCGCCGCCGAGACCAACGCCCTGAGCAAGGCGAAGGCGAAGCGTCTCGCCGCCGGGCTGCCGGTGCTCGACCTTTCCGATTCCAACCCGGCCAACGCGGGCTTCGCCTGGTCGGCGGCCGATCTCGGGCCCCTGCTTCGGCGCGACGGCATCCAGCGTCAGGACCCGAACCCGCTCGGCCTGGCTTCGGCCCGCACGGCCGTCTCCGACTACTATTCTTCGCGCGGCGCCCGCGTGCCGGTCGACCAGCTCTTCCTCACGGCCAGCACGAGCGAGGCCTACTCGTGGGTCTTCAAGCTGCTCTGCAATCCCGGCGACGAGGTGCTCGTGCCCGAGCCGGCGTATCCGCTGCTCGAGGTGATCGCCGCGCTCGAGGGCGTGACGCTGCGTCCGTATCAGCTCGTGCAGCTCGCGGGCGAGTGGGTCATCGACGCGACCACGCTCGTCGTCAATCGGCAGACCCGCGCGGTGCTGTGCGTCAATCCCTCCAACCCGACGGGCGCCTTCGTCGGACGTCGCGACCGCGATGTCCTGCGCGGCTTCGCCCTCAAGCACGGCCTCGCGATCGTCTGCGACGAAGTCTTCCTGGATTACCCGGCCGAAGGCGCGGCCTCCCCGGGCACCTGGGCGGGCGAAGCGAACGTGATGACCTTCGTGCTCAGCGGCCTTTCGAAGGTCGCGCTCGCTCCGCAGCTCAAGCTCGGCTGGATCGTCGTCGCCGGTCCGGCGACGGCGACCCTCGAGGCCTGCCGCCGACTCGAGCACATCGCTGACGCCTTCCTCTCGGTGAACACCCCGGCCCAGCTCGCCTTGCCTGACCTTCTCCGGCGGGCCGAGCCGCTGCGGGCGCTCGTCCGCACCCGTGTCGCCCAAGGGGAAGCCACGCTGCGCGCCTGGGCCGTCTCCTCCGGGTCTGGTTGCGCGGTGTTACCGCGGCCCGCCGGTTGGACCGCCATCCTGACTTTGCCGCCGGGCGTGCATGAGGATCGCTTCCTGATGAACGCGCTCAGCGAAGGCGTCTGGGCTCACCCCGGCTACTTCTATGGCATGCCGACCACGCTCCCGAGCGTGGTTTTGAGCCTTTTGACCCCTCCGGACGCCCTTTCGGCCGGCCTACAGGCGATGGAGCGGGCTTTAAAGCGGACCTGACGGCTAATTACCGCTTGCCAACGGCCTCGGCACTCCTTTGCTCCGACTTTCCAAAAGGAGCCCGAACACCATGTCCCGTATCTGCAGCGTCACCGGCAAGCGCCCCGTCAAAGGCCGCCGAATCATTCACCGCGGTCAGTCCAAGAAGAGCGGCGGTATCGGCTTCCAGCTCGTGAAGCAGACCAAGCGCACGTTCAAGCCGAACGTCCAGCGCATCCGCGTCCTCCAGCCTAACGGCGCCGTCAAGCGCCAGTGGGTTTCGGTCAAGGCCCTCAAGGCCGGCCTCGTCACCAAGGCCTAAGCCCTGGTCTCGCGACCTTAGCAAAAACCCGCCGGTTCCGGCGGGTTTTTTGTGCCCGGATTACTTGGCGCCGAATTGCTGCCACAGCACCGTGCCCCAGACCGAAACGGCGATCACGATGGTCAGGAAGACCGCCGCGCTGCCCATGTCCTTGGCCCTTTTGGCCAAAGGGTGCCTTTCCAATGAAATATGGTCCGTGTTGGCCTCGATGGCCGAGTTGATCAGCTCGACGATGAGGATCAGCTGAAGGCAGGAGAAGAGCAGGGCGCGTTCGGACAGGCTCACCGGGACGAACCAGGCCGCGATGGAAAGCGGCACGACCACCATGAGCTCCTGCTTGAAGGCTTCCTCGTGCTTGGCGGCGGCCTTGAGCCCGTCCCAAGTGTAGCGAAGCGCGTTGATGAGCCGAGACAGTCCCCCTTTGGACTTCATGGCCTGTCCGTATGGCTCTGGGTTGGTCATCGGAAGGGGCATAACCCCTCTCAAAACGTAGGGCAAAGGCATTTTTCGCCCCCAAAAACACTTGCCAGAGGGGGGTGCTCCCCTAGG
>JBDLWC010000076.1:0-6655 GCA_039804485.1 Verrucomicrobiota bacterium | reverse complement strand
TTCTTGTCGATGACGACCTTGTCGAAGCGCTCTTCCTTGCGGAGGACCTTGAGGGCGAGGTCGAGCTGGTAAGGCAGGGTGAGCCAGCAGGAGAACAGGAACTCCTGGGCGCGCAGCTCGGCGTCCTCGATGCGCTTGGAGATCTCGACTTCCTGTTCGCGGGTGAGCAGGGGCTTGTGGCCCATCTGCTTCAGGTAGACGTTGAAAGGGTCGTAGGGAGCGTCGGCCGGGACCGTGCGCGCCGCTTCTTCTTCGGAGTCCTCGACCTTCTTCCGGTAGGTCTCGACCTCGTCCTCGTCGAGGAGCTTGATGTCGAGGTTGTCGAGGATGTTCATGATGTTCTCGATCAGCTCGGGGTCGGTGGCGCTGTCGGGAATGATCTCGTTGATGTTCTGGACCGTCACGTAACCGTTCTTCTTGGAAAGGCTGACGAGCTGCTGGACCTTCTCGTTGATGTCCGGGCGGATGAGGATCGGCTTCGCGGGCTTCTCGATCTTGCTCGCCGTGAGCTCTTTGACGGGAGCCGCGGGTTTGGCGGCCTTGGCGGCCTTGGGCGCCGGCACGGGCGCGACCTTGGCGAGAGGGGCTTTGACCCCTGCCTTGGCGGAGGGCTTGACGATCGCGGCCGGCTTGGCGGAGGGCGCGGCCTTGGGGGCGGCCTTGGGCGCGGGTTTGGCCGGAGCCGCTTTCACGGCCGGCTTGGCCGGCTTGACGGCAGCCTTGACGGCCGGCTTGGCGGCTTTGGCCGGTTTGTCAGAGGTCTTCTTGTTCTTCTTGTCGGGCATCTTGGTGGAAATCAGGCGGTGAGGGTGGGCGGAGTGGCGTGCGAACGGCGGAGCGCGATCTTCTCGGCTTGCAGGGCGTTCAGGGCGGCGACGTCGTCGCGCGGCGTGGCCGCGATCCGGCTGTCCAGCCGGCGCACCTGGGCCTGGACGTGCCGGGCGTGGAACGATTTCAGGATCGTATTGGCGCGGGGCAGGATGTCTTTCTCGTCGTCGCGGCCGGCATAGCTTTCGGCGGAGAGGCGGGCGGCTTCGGTGCGGAGATCGTCGTCGAGCGCGCTGACGGCTTCGCGCAGGCCGTTGAAATGGCCGTGGGCGGCTTCGTTGAGCAGGGCCATCAGGAGTTGGCCGCCGCGGCCGGACGCGTCGATCCATTCGAGCGGCAGGGATTGGGCGACGGGGACGAAATAGGCTTCATGCCGCAGAAGAAAAAGTATCAAATCCTCTTCGGGAGTTGTCAAGCCCCCCCCCTTGACAACGGGGGGCGGGTTGGCGTCGACGGGGCCGCCGAGCTGCGCGGCCGGTCGCTGGGCCTGCGACTGGGCGCGATGGCGCTCATAGGCCATGTGCATCTCGCGGATCCCGATGCCGGCGTGCCGGGCGGCCTCGTTGAGGGCCTCGCGGACGATCTCCTCGGCGCCGGCCTGTTCGACGATGGGGAAGAGGGTCTCGAGCAGGCTGAGCCGGCTGGTGAGGGGGAGGTTCACCGACCCCTCGGGGATCAGCGACTGCACGCAGAACTGCATGGCGCTGCGGGCCCCGGCCACCAGGCCCGTCCAGCCGGCCGCGTCGTGCGTCGCGAAATACTCGTCGGGGTCCTTGCCGCCGGGCAGGGCGAGGAAGCGGATGTCGAGGCCTTCGCGCAGGCCGATGGGCAGGAGCCGCAGCGCGGCCTTCTGGCCGGCGGCGTCGGAGTCGAGGAAGACGATGAGCCGCTGGGTGAAGCGCCGGAGCTGCTGGAGGTGCTCTTCGGTGACCGCGGTGCCTTGCGCGGCGATGGCTCCGGGGATGCCGGCGGAATGGCAGCGGATCGCGTCCAGCTGGCCTTCTACGAGGACGAAGGGGTCGGCGTCCTTGCGCGTCATGCGCGCCCGGTCGAGATTGAAGACGGTGCGCGATTTCTTGAACAGCTCGGTCTCGGGCGAGTTGACGTACTTGGCTTCGCGGGAGGGATCGTCCTCCGGCGTGATGTCGAGCTGACGGGCGGTGAAGGCGATGACGCGTCCCTGGATGTCGCGGATGGGGATCACGAGCCGGCCTCGGAAACGGCAGCGCCAGCGCAGCGGATCGGGGATGCGGTCGACCCCGAAGAAGAGGCCGGTCTGGGCCAGCGCTTCCTTGGCATAGCCCTTGGCCAGCAGTCCGGGGATGAGCTTCGAGTCGTCGACCGGCGCGAAGCCGACCCCGAATTCGTCGGCGACCTCCGGCCGGAACTTCCGCTGCCTGGTCCAATAATCGCGTATCCAGGCGCCGTGCACGGGGTCCTCGAGGAAGCAGCGTCGCCAGTAGTCGGTGACGAGTTCGTGGATCTCGAGCAGCTGTCCGCGGAAAGATTTCTCGTTCTTGCCGTCGCCGCCGGTCTCATACTCCAGCTTGAAGCCGAACCGCGTGGCCACGCGCTCGATCGACTCCGGGAAGTCGAGGCCTTCGCGGTTCATCACCAGCTTGAAGGCGTCGCCGCCTTGCTGGGTGCTGAAGCAATACCAGAGCCCGGTCTCGGGGTTGACCTTGAAGGAAGGGCTTTTCTCCGACTTGAACGGGCTGAGGCCCCACCAGTCCCGGCCGCGCTGCTTCATCTGGGTGTAATCGCCGGCAAGCGCGACGATATCCGCGCGCTGGCGGAGCTCGTCGATGGATCTGCGGGAAATACGGGCCACGGGTGTCAAGGGGTGGCTGTCAAGGGGAGGGGTGCAAACGAAAATAATTCCCAATCGGCTTTGGGGGTTTCCCCGAGGTATGCCCGGACCGGGTTGATCCGCAAGGGGAAGGCCGGCCTAGCACTCGTCGCAGAGTCGCTTGCGAATCCGGGCGGCTTCGGCCCGCGCCGCGGCGGCCTCCGCCGACCGACCTTGCAGCGTCAGGACATCGGCAAGGTTGTCCAAGACGGAGGCAATCTCGGGTTTTTCCGCCCCGAAGGCCAGACGGACGCCTGCCAGCTGGCGTCGAAACAGGGCTTCAGCCTCGGCGAGGCGGCCGCGCTTGAGCTCCAGTCCGCCGAGGATGCTCATCGTCCCGAGGGCGTCAGGGTGGGCTGCGCCCAGCGCGGAGACTTCCAGGGCGAGGACGGCGTGATACCCGGAGGCGGCCTCATCGAGGCGGTTCTGACGATAGCACAGGCCGGCCAGCTGGGTCCGCAGGTTGATGACGTCCGCATCGGCGCCGACGGGTCCGATTTCGAGCAGGGTCAGGGCCTCGCGGTAAAGTCGCTCCGCCTCTTCCGGGTCGTCTGCGGCGAGAAGGATGCCCGCCAGTTCGCGACGGAGGTCCGCCGCGACGGAGCGGGCCTCTCGGGAATCCGCAGGCTGTCGCTCGATCGCCAGGCGCAGCAGGCGGGCCGCCTCCGTGGCTTCGCCCGCGGCGCGGGCGCTCCGGGCGCTCTGCCGCAACCCCTCAGGCGTCGCGCAAGCGACGCCGAGGAGCGCGAGCAGGAGCCAGAGCAGCCTGGGCATCAGTCGCCGAGGAAGCTCACGTCATCGCACTGAGCCTTCAGGTAAGGCGCGGCGGCATCCACTTCGACGGCCAGGACATGGTCACCGGCGGCGATCGCGGCGGCGCTGACGCCCGCCTTGAGGTCGAGGGGTTTGCCGTCGAGCCAGGCCGCTTTCACGCCGGAGAGTTTCAGGGGCTGGTTCGTCTTCGCGGCGGCCGTGAAGCGGGCGAAGGCATAGCGCTGTCCGGGATGGAAAGCCTTGGGGAGCTGGCCGTTGACCAAGGTGTAGGCAGGCGCGGCGCCGTCCGACAGCATCTTGTCGCTGAAGCGCCAGAGGCGGGCGACATTGCCCTTGCTGGCGTCGAACGGACCCGGCTTGCCGATTTCGCCCAGGAAAGCCAGGAGGTCGCGTTGGGTCTTCTTGTCCAGACCGTCGATCAGGCCTGCCGGCATGAGGCTGCCGATGTTCTCCCGTTTCACGATGTCGGACTTCAGGATCGGGAGCTCCGCTCCGGGGCCCGGACGGATGAACTGCTCCGTCGCGTTTTCCCGGGAAGGGATGCCCACCATCGTGGTGCCGTTCTTCATCGTGAACGCGAAGGCGTGGTAGCCCTCCTTCACCTTGGCCGCGGGATTGAGCACGCTTTCGATGATGTAATCAAGCGGGGCGCTGGCGCCGATGCTGCTCATGTCGGGCCCGAGCTTGCCGCCGGCGCCGCCGATCGCATGGCAGATCGCGCAACCGCTCCGGAGGTAGGTGATCTCGCCGGCCGCCGGTTCGGCGCCTTTCTTGATCGCGGACAGCAAGGCCTGGGTTTCCGCCGCATAGTCGCGGACGGACGTATTCGCGCCGGCGAGGGGCTCGATCACGGCGACGAGAGGGAGTCCGCTGCGGCCGAGGCCACGCGCGGCCTGCAGGCCGGCTTGGAGCGAGGCGGCGTCCACGCCTTGCGGGAACTGTTTGGCGAGCCGCTGGGCGAAGGCCGAGACCTGGAAGAGCTCGCGCCACAGCCTGACCGCTTCCTCACGGTCCTTGGTCTGTCCGAAGACCGAGGGGATGGCGGCGAGGGCCGAGGAATGCGAGGCGACGGCCAGACCGGCCAGCGCGCCTTGGCGGACCGCCAGCGGCTGGTCGTCCTTGACCAGTCGGCGCAGGATCTCGGCGCTCTCTTTCTCGCCGATGCGCCGCAGGGCTTCGAAGGCCGCCTTGCGGGCGGCGGCGTCGTCGCGGCCGGCGAATTCGCCGATCTCCCGGATGGCGCCGGCGACCTTCCATTGTCCGGCGAGCTGGATCGCCGTGACGCGCAGTTCAGCGGATACGTCCTTCGCGAAGAACTTGCGGATCGCGCCGAGGTCGCCTTCCGGCCTGCGGTCGCGGACGCGGGCGGCTTCCAGCAAGGCGACGGCGACGCGGCGCCGGGTCTTGTCCTTGAGCTGGGTGTCGCGGAGCAAGGCGTCGTAAAGCTTGGTCAGTTCGGCGCTCGTGCCGGCCTTGCCGATGAGCTCGATCCAGGGGCCGGTGCCATCGGCGTCGATGGAGCGTCCTTGGAAGAGTCTGCGGATGAAGGGTTCCATGACCGCGGGGTCGACGCACTTCGTCAGCACGTCCAATTCGGCTTCGAGTCCGGCTCCCTGGTCCTGACCACGACCGGCGAGATTTTCGAGCCAGGCTTGGGCGAGTTCATTGGTGCTCGTCCATGAGGCGAAATCCAGGAATTTGTCGGCATCGGTCTTCTTCTGATTCGCCAGGACGAGGCTGGCGCTGCCGGCCGTGCGGATGCGTCCGAGCGCGCGGTAGGCTTCCAACTGCACGCGAGGATTCGGATGGGAGAGGAACGGGGCGACCTTCGGAGCGGCGTCGCGACGGCTCCAGTCCGAGGCCTTGCCCAGTTCGCGCAGGCCGACCTGGAGGCTGGCCGGCTCGTTGCTGCGGAGCAGTTCTTCGAGGTGAGCGGTGTCGGTGGTGCGCCCGCTCAGCAGCCAGGCGGCATGCCGACGGGTGACGTCATCCTTGGCCCATGACGCGAGCGCCGGGCGGAGCTCGTTCAGCGGCACCTTCGCCAGCTCGCGGCGGGCCTGTTCGAAATCCCAGCGGTTCGGGGAAAGCAGCTTGGCGAGCAGGTCGGCCAAGGGCTTGCCGAGAAGCGGCTCCCACTTCAGCGGGGCGCTGCCTTGCGGCGCGATGCGCCAGATGCGGCCGCTGACCTTGTCGCGTCGAGGATCGCGGAAGTCCACTTCGCCGTGGTTGATGATGGGATTGGACCAGTCGGCGACGTAGAGCGCGCCGTCGGGGCCCATTTTCGGCGTGATCGGCCGGAAGGCCGAACTGCTGGTGCGCACCACGTCCGCCAGCTGCTTCGTGACATAACCCGAGGCCGGCTGGGCGGAGAGGGAAAGGTCGTTGAATCCGAAGCGCACGATGCGATGCGCGCGGAAGTCGCAGGTGATGGCGTTGCCCTGCCAATCGGATCCGAACAAAGGACTGTGGACCAGTTCGAGTCCGCTGAACTTCGGATACGACCCCGGGCTGATGCTGCCGACCAGACGGCGGGCGCCTTCGGAGGGAGGGAAGGCCGCTCCCGGGAAGCCCCAGTAGATGCCGCCGCTGTCGGCGCCGGAAGTCAGGAAGGTCTGCCCGGCGAGGTCTTCCTGCTGCCCCCAGGCGTTGGTCAGGCCTTTGGAGAAGACTTCGAGGCGTTCGGTCGACGGCTCATAGGCGAAGACCACGCCGGAGTTGGCGCGGATCAGGCCCCAGGGCGTCTCGACGTGCGAGTGGATGTAGATGGTCTGGTGGAAGTAAAGCCGGCCATCGATGCCCCATTGCAGCGTGTGCACGATGTGGTGCGTGTCTTCGGTGCCGAAGCCGCTCAGGACGATGCGGCGATCGGCGAGCTTGCCGTCCGCTCCGGGGCGGGTGAGGTGCAGCACCTCCGTGCTGGCGCCGACGTAACAGCCGCCCAGGTTGTCAGGGGCGACCCCGGAAGGGATCAGCAGCTGGTCGGCGACGACGCGCGAGGTGTCGGCCACGCCGTCGCGGTCGGTGTCTTCCAGCAGGATGATCTTATCATCGCCCGTCGACGGACCGAACTTAGATGCATCGCCCTTCATCTGCGCGGCGAGGTCCTCCGGATTGACCTGGGGATAGGTGTTGGAGGTCGCGACCCAGAGACGTCCGGACGCGTCCCAGTTCATATGCACCGGTTTCTCGATGTGCGGGTTCTCG
>JBDLWC010000075.1:0-5038 GCA_039804485.1 Verrucomicrobiota bacterium | reverse complement strand
CCCAGTGCCCCAACATGGGCGAGTGCTGGTCCCGCGGGACCGCGACGGTCATGATCCTGGGGAACGTCTGCACCCGTTCCTGCACTTTCTGCGCCGTGCTCTCGGGTCGCCCCAGCGAGCTCGACCTCGGCGAGCCGGCCCGCGTGGCTGAGTCGATCGCCCAGATGAAACTCCGGCACGTGGTCATCACCTCGGTGGCCCGCGACGACCTCAAGGACGGCGGCGCCTCGGTCTGGGCGGCCACCATCCGCGCCACCCGCCATCGCAACCCGACCACGACCATCGAGGTCCTCCCGGCCGACTTCCGCGGCGAGCAGGTCCACCTCGACACCTTGCTCGACGCCCGGCCCGACATCCTCAACCACAACCTGGAGACCGTGGAACGCCTCCAGCGCCCCGTGCGCAAGACCGCCCGCTACGACCGTTCCTTCTGGGTGCTGAAGCACGCCAAATCGCGGGACTTCGTGACCAAGACCGGCATCATGCTCGGCATCGGCGAACGCAAGGACGAGGTCGCCCAGCTCCTGCGGGACATCGCCGCGGCGCAGGTCGACATCGTGACCATCGGCCAGTACCTTTCGCCCAGCAAGGAACACGCCCCGATCGACCGGTGGGTCACCCCCGAGGAATTCGCCGAGTGGAAGGCCTTCGCCCTCGAAGTCGGCGTGAAGCACGTCGAATCCGGCCCGCTGGTGCGCTCTTCTTACAAGGCCGACGAACAGGTCAGCAAATTCAGCCTGATGGATCGCCGCCAGCGGCCCGCCCGTTGAACCGTGGAAGGCCTGCCCCCCGTCGATTTCCGCGCCGAGCTCAATGACGAGCAGTACGCGGCGGTGACTTCGCCGCGCGGTCCCGCGCTCGTGCTCGCAGGGGCGGGCTCGGGCAAGACCCGCACCCTCACCTACCGCGTCGCCTGGCTGCTGCATCAAGGCGCCCGGCCCTGGGACATCCTTCTCCTGACGTTCACCAACAAATCCGCCAAGGAGATGCTGGAGCGGGTCGAAGACCTGACCGGCGTCCCCCGCGGCCAGTTCTGGGGCGGCACGTTCCACTCGATCGGCCAGCGGATCCTCCGGCGCAACGCCGCCGTCGCCGAACGGTCGCCTGACTTCACCATCCTCGACCAGAAGGAGTCCGAACAGCTTTTCTCCGAGATCGTGAAGTCGATCGACGGCGCGTTCATCAAGGACAAGACGAACCCCAAGGCCGCGGTCATCCTGGACGCCTACTCGCACGCGCGGAATACCCTGCGCCCCCTCGACGAGGTGCTCGCCGAGCGGCTCGACTGGATGAAAGGCGGGCCCGAGAAACTCATGCAGTTCTGCGCGGCCTACGCGGCCGCCAAGAAGGAGCGCAACCTGTGCGACTTCGACGACCTGCTGAGTCTCTGGCTGCACGTCCTCGAGCACGACCCCGCCGCCCTGGCCCACTACCGTCAGCGCTTCCGCCACATCCTCGTCGACGAGTTCCAGGACACCAACCGGCTCCAAAGCCGCATCATCGACCTCCTGGCGAGCGAACACCAGATCATGGCCGTCGGCGACGATGCCCAGTGCATCTACACTTGGCGCGGCGCGGACTGGGAGAACATCGTGGCTTTCCCCGACCGTCACCCGGGCACCCTGATCCACACCATCGACACGAATTACCGATCGACGCCGGAGATCCTCGCCTTCGCCAACGAGATCCTCAGCCATCGCCCGCGCCTCGAGGGCTTCGACCGGCGCCTGAAGGCCGTCCGCTCGCGCGGCCCGCGGCCCACCGTCTTCACCGTCGGCGACACGTCGCAGCAGGCCAAGCTGGTCGTCCGCAAGATCATGCAGCTGCATCAGGAGGGCCATGCGCTCAAAGACATGCACGTGCTTTATCGGGCGCACTACCAGTCGCTCGAATTGCAGATGGAACTCAACGCCATGGGCGTGCCGTTCGTCATCACCAGCGGACACAAGTTCTTCGACCTCGCCCACGTCAAAGACGTCCTGGCCCACCTGCGTTTCGTGCATAACCCGCTCGACCAGGTCGCGCTCTCCCGGCTCCTCTGCCTCCTGCCGAAGGTCGGGCCGGTCGCCGCGGAGAAGATCAGCAAGGCCGCGCGGGAGACCGCGGAAGCCGACGGCCGGGGCATGGTGCGCGCGCTGCGCGCCGACGCCGTCCTCAGGCGCGTGCCCGAATCCGCCAAGGACGACTTCAACGACCTCTCCATCACGTTGGAAGACATGCTGGAGGGACTCGAGGCGGCGCGCGCCAAACCCGCTCCGACGGCGCCGGCGCCCGACCTCTTCGTCGCCGCCGCCGACGCCCATTCGCCGAAGGTCGCCCGCACCCCGGCCGAGACCATGCGTGTCTGCATCGAAGGTTGGTACGGGGGGTTCATGAAGACCATCTTCCCGGACTGGCGCGACCGCGAACAGGACCTCCAAGGCCTCATCGGTTTCGCCTCCAAGTTCGAGGACGTCGGGGACCTCGTCGCCCAGGTGGCCCTCCTCAACGGTGAGTCGTCCGACAAGAAAGCAGAGCCTGAAGAGGACATGCTGCGCCTGACGACCATCCACCAGTCCAAGGGGCTGGAGTTCCCGATCGTCTTCCTCCTCGGGGTGGCGGACGGGCTCTTCCCGCTGACCCGGGCCATCGATGACGGCGACGTCGAGGAAGAGCGCCGCCTGTTCTACGTCGCCTGCACCCGAGCCGAGAACCTGCTCTTCCTTTTCTCCCCCCGCTTCGCGGTGTCGGGCGAAGGGTACCGCCCGCTGGACCCCTGCCGTTTTCTGGAAGAAATGAGCCCGGATTGTTACGAATTAGCCGATTACGCCCACCGTCGGCTCTGACCCCCCCTATGACAGTCGAACGGGGGTAGGTGCTTGCCTTTGCCTTCGGCGGGCATTTATGACTCAAGGCAATCTTTACCACTTCCACGCCATGCCTAAGGTACTCGTCGCCGACAAAATCTCGCCCACCGGAGTCGCCCTCCTCAAAGCCCAGCCCGGGTATGAGGTCGTCGAAGCCTACGGCTCCACCCCGGAGCAGATCCTGAACCTGGTCGCCGACGTCGACGCCATCCTCGTCCGCTCGGAGACCCAGATCACCCGCGAGGTCCTCGCCGCCGCCCAGCGCCTCGTCTGCGTCGGTCGCGCCGGGGTGGGGGTCGACAACATCGACGTCGACGCCGCCACGGAGCGCGGGGTCATCGTGATGAACACCCCCTCGGGCAACACCATCGCCACCGCCGAACTCACCTTCACCCACCTCCTCTCCCTCGCGCGCCCCGTGCCCGAGGCCGTCCAGTCCATGCGCGAAGGCAAGTGGGACCGGAAGACCCTTTCGGGCTCGGAGCTTTTCGGGAAGTCCCTCGGCGTCCTCGGCCTCGGTCGCATCGGCGCCGAAGTATCCAAGCGCGCCCTGGCCTTCGGCATGAAGGTGCTGGCCTACGACCCCTATCTCACCGAAGCCCGGGCCAAGGCCCTCGGCGTCACCATCGCGACGCTCGACGAAGTCTTCGCCCTCGCCGACTACATCACCGTCCACATGCCGCTCATCGAGAAGGGCAAGCAGGGCGCGACCGAAGGCATGGTCGACTCGGCCGCTTTCGCCAAGATGAAGAAAGGGGTGAAGATCGTGAACTGCGCCCGCGGCGGCATCGTCGACGAGGCCGCGCTGACCGAAGCGCTCAAGTCCGGCCAATGCGGCGGCTGCGGCTTCGACGTCTTCGTCGAAGAACCCCTCGCCAAGGACCACCCCCTGCGCGCCCTCCCCCGCGCCCACCTGTCGCCGCACCTCGGCGCCTCGACGGCCGAAGCCCAGGAAAACGTCGGCGTGGAAGTCGCCGAAGCCGCCATCACCGTCCTCGGCGGCGGTTCGCCGGCCAACGCGGTCAACCTGCCTTCCGTCGACTCGCAGACCCTCGCCGCCATCAAGCCGTTCCTCGCCCTCGCGCAGAAACTCGGCTCGGTCGCCCGCCAGCTGGCCGCCCCCGGCCGGATCGAAGCCCTCCGCCTCACCACCTTCGGCACCGGTTCCGACCAGGGCGCCAACGCCATCGCCCGCGCCATCCAGCGCGGCTACCTGCGCGGCATCGTCGAAGGCGTCACCGACGTCAACGCGCCCGGCAAGCTCAAGGCCCTCGGCGTGGAAGTCCAGACGGTCCGCTCCTCCGCGGAAGCCGACTACAAGGAACTCATCCTCGTCGAAGCGGTCCTCGCGGGCGGCAAGTCCGTCTCCGTCGCCGGCACCGTCATCGGCAAGGCCCAGTCCCCTCGCATCGTCTCGATCAACGGCCGCACCCTGGAGTTCATCCCCGAAGGCCAGCTGCTGCTCATCGAGAACCAGGATCAGCCCGGCATCATCGGCGCCCTCGGCAGCCTGCTCGCCAAGGAACGCGTGAACATCGCCAACATGGCCCTCAGCCGGACCGGCGGAGCCAACGCGCTCGCCGTCTACCAGCTCGACACCGCCCCGGGCGCCGCCGCCCTCGCGGAGATCCTCCGCAACCCGGCCATCGTCAGCGCCAAGCTGATCGAAGCCTAAGCGATGCTCGCGGCCATCGGGATCTTCGCCCTGCTCGGATACCTGATCGGTTCCGTCAACTTCGCCGTGCTCGTGGCGAAGAAGCATGGCGTCGACATCCTCAAGGAAGGCTCCGGCAACCCCGGCGCCACCAACGTCAAACGCGTCCTCGGCAAGGGGCCCGGCAACCTCGTCTTCGCCCTCGACGCCCTGAAGGGCTTCGTCGGGGCCGGCCTGCCTCACCTGCTCCTCCGCGCCGAACTGCCGGACGCCGACGCCCGCGCCGTCCTGTTCGTCGCCTGCGTCGCCGGCTTCGTCGGCACCCTGCTCGGCCACTGCTTCTCCTGCTTCCTGAAGTTCAAGGGCGGCAAGGGCGTGGCCTCGACCATCGGTGGCCTGCTCGTGCTCCTGCCGGTCCCGATCGTCATCGGCGCCGCCGTCTGGGGTCTGGTCTTCACCGTCTCCCGTTACGTCTCCCTCGCCTCGCTCGCCCTCGGCGTCTCGCTGCCGCTGTCGTGCTGGCTCCTGCCGCAGTTCA
>JBDLWC010000074.1:0-8408 GCA_039804485.1 Verrucomicrobiota bacterium | reverse complement strand
AACGTGAGCCACAGCGAAAGGACCACGACCGTCGCGCAGAGCGCCGTGGCGAACGGGTGCCGGGTCAGGTGTTCGGACGTCCAGGTGAAGCCGTCCCCGCCTTCATGCCCTTCGTGCCCGGGGTGCGCGTACGCGTAGGCGGTCGTCAAGAGACACAGAAGGATGAGGCTCCAGGTGCGGAGGAGGGAAAGGATCATGGGCAGGTTGTTGACCATAAGTGAGAATCAGCATTTCTCATGCCGAAAAGCATCCGGCTCAGGGCCTGCTCAAAAAGGCGCAGGGCGATGACTCAGGTCCGGTTGACCAGGTTGATTTTGACCAAAAGCAGGCGCAATGGCCGGGCGACTGCTTGCGAACCGCTTATTAGCCGGTTGCATGGGGATTCTGCCCGATGCCCGAACTCGCCGAAGTCGATTATTTCCGCCGTCGCTGGGATGTCGGCCTCGGGCGCAAGGTCTCCGCGGTCTTCCTGAATCCCCGGGCGCGGGTCGGCCGCGGGATCGACGCGCGGGCGATGGCCCGGGCGCTCGAAGGCGCGAAGCTGCTGGAGTCGTTCGCCGCCGCGAAGCAGATGGCGTTCCGTTTTTCGGGCGGCGTCTGGCTGGGCGTGCATCTCGGCATGACCGGCCGGCTCGAGGCCGGCGACGCCGAACGCGCCCCGACGCCTTACGACCATTTCAAGCTGACGATGACCGGCGGCCGGGAACTGGCGTTCGTCGACCCGCGCCAGTTCGGGCGGATCCAGTTCTGGGAGGGTGAGGGCGTGCCGCCGTGGTGGGAGAAGATCCCGCCCGCGATCCTATCGCCGGAGTTCACCGTCGGCGTGGTCGAGGTCTTCCTGCGTCGCCGCGCGCGCACGGCGATCAAGCCGGTGCTCCTCATGCAGGAACGTTTCCCGGGCATCGGCAACTGGATGGCGGACGAAGTGCTCTGGCGCGCGGGCTTCCATCCGCAGGCGAAGGCGGGATCGTTCGGCCCCAAGTCCGTCCGCAGGCTGCACGCGACCTTGCGCGAGGTCTGCGCGGAGGCGATGGAGGTCATCGGCAAGGATTGGTCCGACCCGCCTGACGCGTGGCTCTTCAACCACCGGTGGAAGGACGGCGGTCGCTGCCCGCGCACGAAGAAGCCGCTCGTCCGCGAGGACGTCGGCGGCCGCACCACGTGCTGGTCGCCGGAGCGCCAGGTCCTCGGCGCCGAACGCCGTTGACCTTCCGCGCGTCCGCGCGAATTTGAAACCATGCGCGTCACCGGCGGCATCGCACGAGGCATCCAGCTCCGCGTCCCCACGCAGGGCGGCGTCCGCCCGGCCACGGATTACATCCGCGAGGCGGTCTTCAACTCGCTCGCGGCGTTCGTCCCCGGCACGGCGGTGCTCGATCTCTTCGCCGGCACCGGCGCCTACGGTCTTGAGTCGCTCAGCCGCGGCGCCCTGCGCGCGACCTGCGTCGATCAGCGCATCGGCGCCGAGCTCACGGCCAACGCCGCCGCGGTGGCGAAGTCGATGGGCGTCGCCGAACTGCCTTTCACGAAGATCACCGGCGACGCGACCAAGCCCGGCGTCGCCGAGGGCCGCTTCGACCTGGTCTTCGCCGATCCGCCCTGGGAGCTCTGGCAGACCAAGGGCGCGGACATCGCCGCGACGGCGGCGAGCTATGCCGAGGAAGGCGCGCATGTGCGCGTGATCCTCGAGGCGCCCGGCGGTTATGAAGTCCCGGTGCCGGCCGGCTGGAAGCTGCGCAAGGTCATCGGCAAAGGCAAAGGCCAGCCCGCCGCGTCCGTCCTCGTCCGCAAGACCGCGGAGTGATCAGCCGGCGACAGGCCGGTGCTTCTCCCAGACGCGGAGCTGCGCGAGCATGAGCGCGCCGCCGACCAGCGCCGCGGCTTCGACGCGCAGGATGCGGTCGCCGAGGTGCGCGAACGAGAAGCCTGCGGCCCGCAGCGTCGCGCGTTCCGCTTCCGCGAAGCCGCGTTCCGGACCGATGGCGAGCACGGCCGCTTCCGCCGGAGCAGAAAGTTCCGGCGCACCGGCGGCTTCGTAAGGATCGAGCGCGACCTTCCACGCGTCGGCCGCGACGAGCGCGACGGCTTCGGCGAGCGAACCGACGCGCGTCACCTCCGGCACGAGCGTCGAGCAGGCTTGTTCGGCTCCTTTGAGGACATGCTCGCGCCACTCGCCGTCTTTCCAGAGCGAGCTCGTGAGGTAGCCCGGGTCGCCTTTTTCAGATTCGAAGAAGACGATGCGCGCGGCCCCGAGGCTCGCGAGGTCGTGCAGGACTTTCTTCGCGGTCTGCGGACGAGGCAGTCCGACGAGCACCGTGAGGGGCAGGCGTGCCTGCGCGGATTTTTCCCAGGCGACTTCGAAGGCGAGCTTCGGCGAAAGCGCGGCGATCGTCGCGATGCCGCGCAGGCCGTTCTCGATCCCGACATGGAAGCTGTCGCCCACCGCGAGTCCGACGGTCTCGCGGAGGTGCCGGGCGCGCAGGTCGTCGGCGGGCAGGCCGGCCTTGGCTTCGTCGTCGGTGATGAGCACCAGGTTCACGTCGGCCAAGGTGCGGGTCGGCGGGGGGTCAGGCGAGAGGGAAGGGGTGCTAACGCTTGCAGGTCGGACCGACGTCTTTATTAATGCGGGCATGGACCTTTCGGATTTCCGCAAAGAGTACGCCGCCCACGGCGTCGACCGGCACGAGCTGCGCGAGGAACCGCTGGCCCAGTTCAAGGCTTGGTTCGAGCAGGCCAAGACCGCCGGGGTGATCGAACCTAATGCCATGGTCCTTTCGACCCTAGGCTTGGATGGGTTTCCCTCTTCCCGGACCGTCCTGTTGAAGGCCGCGGATGAGCGGGGATTCTCCTTCTTTACTAACTATGATAGTAAGAAGGGGGAGGAAATCGCGGCGAACCCTCGGGCCACCCTCCTGTTTCCTTGGTTCTCCCTGGAGCGTCAGATTCACATAACAGGCTCACTGATAAAGACTTCGGAAGAAGAATCGGTCGCCTATTTCGCCCGGCGTCCCTACGGCAGCCAGTTGGGGGCGCTGGCTTCCGACCAGAGCGATATCATCGCCGATCGGAAGGTCCTCGAATCCCGCCTGGCCGAGCTGAAGGCGAAATATCCCGAAGGACAGGTGCCGAAGCCCCCCCATTGGGGGGGGTATCGCCTGATTCCGACCCATTTTGAGTTTTGGCAGGGCCGGACCAACCGGCTGCATGACCGCTTCCACTACACTCAGAACAAGGGAAATTGGGACATCGTGCGCCTGTCGCCCTAAGGGCGTCGCAGGATTAGTACGGCTAATAGGGTGACCCTAGGGTGCTTACTCTGGGGCAGGGGGTGCTCGCAGGGTTGACCATCCCCAATGGAATCATTCACCAATGGCTTTTCCGCGTCTAAATGCGCCCGCTTTTCCTCTTCAGTCTCTTTCTACCGACGTTCGTTTTCGCCAGTTCCGAAGGCGTGAGCCCTTCGGCCACCGACCTTTTCACCCTCGGCGGCGTCCCGATTTCCAACTCGATCCTGACCACCTGGATCATCGCCGCCCTGATCATCATCGGCGTCCGTCTCGCCGTCGGCACCCCTAAGCTGATCCCGGGCAAGGGCCAGGCCGTCGTCGAAGGCATGGCGCAGGGCCTGCGCGACGCGCTGGAACCGATCGTCGGCAAGCAGATGATCGGCAAGACCTTCCCTCTGCTCTGCGGCTTCTTCGTCTTCATCCTGCTGATGAACTGGAGCGGCCTCCTTCCCGGAGTCGGCACCATCAAGTTCCAGACCGCCGATCACGGCTGGCAGGATGCGATCCGCCCCGCCAACTCCGACCTCAACACCACCCTCGCGCTCTCGGTGCTGTCGTTCGTCGCCTGGACCTACTTCGTCCTGCGTTACGCCGGCTTCAAGGTGCTCGTCTTCGACCTCTTCGGCAACAAGGCCGACAAGAAGGAAGTCGGCATGCTGATGTGGGTGCTGCTCATCCCGATCTTCTTCGCCGTCGGCGGCATCGAGGTCGTCTCGATCGCTTTCCGCCTGATCTCCCTCTCGTTCCGTCTCTTCGGCAACGTCTTCGGCGGCGAGAACCTCATCCACGCGCTCGGCGGCATCGCCCCGTACGTCGTCCCGGCCATGGCCGGCATGCTCGAAGTCCTCGTCGGCGTCATCCAGGCCTTCGTCTTCACGCTGCTCTCCGCCGTCTACATCGGCCTGATCTGCAACCACGAAGGCGGCCACGACGACGAGCACGCCCACTGACCTTCCGCTTTCGAGGCGCGTGACAGGCCGGGAATCCCCCGACGGCGCGCCGAGGAAAAACCAAAAACCAAACACACACATGATCATCGCTGAAATCACCGGTTCCCTCCCTGCCACCGTCGGCTGCTTCGCCGCCGCCATCGGCGTGGGTCTCATCGGTGCCAAGGCCGTCGAGTCCGTGGGTCGCAATCCCGACGCCTCCGGCAAGATCCTCGTCCAGTCGATCCTGGGCATGGCTCTCGCCGAAGCCGTCGCGTTCTACGCGATCTTCCTCGCCAAGTAACCGGTCTCGTGGCGCGGCCCCGCAAGGGGCCCGCCACTTCTCTTTCCCGCGCTGATCCCAACCCTCCCTTTCAAAGTCCTCACCATGACCTTCCTCACCGCCCTCCTCGCCGCCGAACCCGCCAAGGCCGCCGCCCACGCCGCTCCGGCCGCCCCTGGCGCCGCCGAAGCCCACGGCCCCGTCGCCGACATCATCCGGCTCTTCGGCAGCTTCGGCGTCGACGGCCCGCACCTGCTCGTCCAGCTCGTCAATTTCTCCCTCCTCGCCTTCGTCCTCTACCGCTTCGCCATCAAGCCGGCCCTCGGCCAGATGGAGGAGCGCAACCGCCTCATCGAGAAGGGACTCGCCGACGCCCAGGCCGCGACCCAGCGCCTCGCCGAAGCCCAGCAGGCTTCCGACGCCAAGCTGAACGCCGCTTCGGACGAAGCCGCCAAGATCCTCGCCGCCGCCCGTAGCTCCGCTCAGGCCGCCGTCGAAGCCGCCAAGGCCGAAGCCCAGGCCGCCCAGACCGAAGTCATCGCCAAGGCTAAGGCCGCCATCGAAGCCGACCGCGTCAAGATGCTCGCCGAAGTCCGCGGCGAAGTCTCCCGCCTCGTCGTCGAGACCGCCGCCAAGGTGCTCGAGCAGAACCTCGACGACGCCACGCGCGGCCGCCTCAACGAGGCCGCCGTCAAGCAGCTCGCCCGCTAAGCCGCCTTTTTTCCGATGTCCGCCGCCTCCGTCCGAGCCGAAGCCAAGCGCCTCCTCGCCCTCTCCCTCGAGGGCGGAGCGGTCTCGCCTGACCGCGTGGGCGCCGTGCTCGCCGCGCTCGCGAAGTCCCGCCCGGCCCACACGCTGCGCCCGCTCCTCCGCGCCTACCTCGCCGACATCCGCCGCGAGCTCACCCGCGGCGAAGCCCGCATCGAGCACGCCGGCCCGCTCGCCGCGGCCGACGCCGACGCGATCGCCGCGCACTTCTCCAAGCTCCTCGGCCGCCCCGTCCGCCCGGTCGCCCGTCGCAACGACGCGCTCCTCGCCGGCTTCCGCGTCCGCGTGGGCGACGACGTCACCGACGTCTCCGCCTCCCTGCGCCTGGCCACCCTCGCCAAGTCCCTTTCCTGAACTCCTCCCCCCAACCTTAACCTGATTTACTAAACACAATGAGCAACGCGATCGACCAGATCCAGAAAGCCATCGCCGGCCTTGATACCCGCGCCGGCAAATCCAACGTCGGCACCATCGTCTCCCTCGCGGACGGCGTGGCCTCCATCGACGGCCTCTCGGGCGTCATGATGAACGAGATGATCGAGCTCCCGGGAGGTCTCCAGGGCGTCGCCCTCAACCTCGCCGAAGACACCGTCGGCTGCGTCGTCATGGGCGACATCTCCAGCCTCAAGGAAGGCATGGAAGCCAAGACCACCGGCCGCCTCCTCTCGATTCCCGTCGGCAAGGGTCTCCTCGGCCGTGTCGTCGACGCCCTCGGCAACCCGCTCGACGGCAAGGGCCCCATCGTCTCCAGCGAACGCTACCCGGTCGAGAAGATCGCCCCGGGCATCATCCCCCGCAAGTCCGTCGACCAGCCGATGCAGACCGGCATCATGGCCATCGACGCCATGATCCCGATCGGCCGCGGCCAGCGCGAGCTCATCATCGGCGACCGCGCCACCGGCAAGACCACCATCGCGATCGACACCATCATCAACCAGGCGAACGCCAACCGCGTCGGCCTCGCCTCCGGCGACGCCAACTTCCGCCCGGTCTACTCGATCTACGTCGCCATCGGCACGAAGAACTCCTCCATCGCCCGCACCATCGGCACGCTCGAGAAGGCCGGCGCCATGGAATTCACCGTCGTCGTCGCCGCCTCGGCCGCCGACAACGCCGCCAACCAGGTCTTCGCGCCTTTCTCCGGCACCGCCATCGGCGAGTGGTTCATGGAGAACGGCCAGGACGCGCTCATCGTCTACGATGACCTTTCCAAGCACGCCGCGGCCTACCGCCAGATCTCGCTGATCCTGAAGCGTCCGTCCGGCCGCGAAGCCTACCCGGGCGACGTGTTCTACCTCCACTCCCGCCTCCTCGAGCGCTCCGCGCGCCTCGCCGGCAAGGGCTCGCTCACCGCGCTGCCGATCATCGAGACGCAGGCCGGCGACGTGTCCGCGTACATCCCGACCAACGTGATCTCGATCACCGACGGCCAGGTGTTCCTGCAGACCGACCTCTTCAACCAGGGCATCCGCCCCGCCGTCTCCGTCGGTCTCTCCGTCTCGCGCGTCGGTTCCGCCGCGCAGATCAAGGCCTTCAAGCAGGTCGCCGGCAAGGTGAAGGGCGAGCTCGCCAACTACCGCGAACTCGCGGCGTTCGCCCAGTTCGGCTCCGACCTCGACGAGAAGACCAAGGCGATCCTCGACAAGGGCGACCGCTTCGTCGAGCTCTTCAAGCAGCCCCCGACCGCCCCGAAGTCCGCCGAGATCCAGTGCGGCATCATCTGGGCGATGCAGAACGGCTTCTTCAACGACATGCCGGTGAAGTCGGTCCAGGCCGCCGCCGCGTCCCTCCAGGCCCACCTCGAGTCCGCCAAGCCTGGCATCCTCGCCAAGATCCGCCTCGGCAACAAGATCGAGAAGGACGGCGAAGCCGAGCTGAAGTCCGCCTGCGAAACCTGGCGCCGTAGCTTCAAGGCCTGAGCCTCGGAGCCTTTCCTTCCTTCTTCCTGAACACCGCCGCGCCACATGCCTAAGGGACTCCGCGAGATCCGTAACCGAATCAAATCGGTCAAGAGCACCGGCCAGATCACCCGGGCCATGCAGCTCGTGGCGTCGTCGAAGATGAAGCGCGCGCAGGACTCCGCCCGCGCGGGCCGCGCCTACGCCGAGCTCCTCGGCGAGATCCTCGACACCGCCCAGTCCAAGGTCGGCGAGTTCGCCCACCCGCTCCTCACCCAGCGCGAGGTCAAGGTCCGCGGCATCCTCCTCGTCACGCCCGACAAGGGCATGGCCGGCGCGCTCAACGGCAACCTGATCCGCCTCGCCGCCGAGCAGAAGGACGCCGTCTTCGTCTGCATCGGCCGCAAGGGCGCCCAGGCGTTCGCCCGCTCCGGCCGCAAGGTCCTCGCCGATTTCCCGGTCTCCGACCGCGCGAACTTCTCCGAGATCCGCCCGGCCGCCGAGTACCTGCTCAAGGCGTTCACCGAAGGCGCCGTCGACACCGTCGAGGTCCTCTTCGCCCACTTCAAGAACACGATGGTGCAGACCCCGCGCGTGCAGCAGCTGCTGCCGGCCGACAGCCTCGTCGCCCAGGCCCGCGACTTCCGCGCGAAGCTCGGCCTGCCCGAGGCCAAGGGCGAGGCCGACGAGCGCGACATGATCTTCGAGCCTTCCGCCGCCGCGATCCTCGACCAGCTGCCGGCCCTCTTCTTCAAGCAGGCCGTCCATCAGGCCGTCCTCGAGTCCAAGGCCTCCGAGTTCAGCGCGCGCATGGTCGCCATGAAGGCCGCCACCGACAACGCCAAGAAGATCGGCGCCGCCCTCTCCCTCGAATACAACAAGGCCCGTCAGGCCGCGATCACCCAGGAGATCCTGGAGCTCACCGCCGGCGCCGCCGCCCAGTAATTTCCAAACCCTCCCGCTTCTACAATGAAAGAATCTATGAGCACTAAAGGCACGATCACCCAGGTCCTCGGCGCCGTCGTCGACGTCCAATTCCCCGCCGACAAGGTCCCTGAGATCTACAACGCGATCCAGATCGACTATAAGGTCGAAGGCAAGGCCACCCGCCTCGTCCTCGAGGTCCAGCAGCACCTCGGCAACGGCCTCGTCCGCGCCGTGGCGATGACGACCACCGAAGGCCTCGTGCGCGGCGGCGAAGCCGTCGACACCGGCGCCCCGATCACCGTGCCCGTCGGCAACG
>JBDLWC010000073.1:0-5799 GCA_039804485.1 Verrucomicrobiota bacterium | reverse complement strand
ATGAGTTCCGCCAAGGCCTGCTCAGGCGTGGACGGGCCGGCGACACAACCTGCCAGCCACCCGGCAAGAACCAAGGCGGCGAGCAGTCGGGCCGGCATGACAGCCTTTACTTGGCGCCCTTGAACTTGGCGACGAGGTCGTAGAAACGATCGAAGAGGACGTCCGCGTCGTTCGGACCGGGTCCGGCCTCGGGGTGATACTGCACCGAGAAGACCGGCTTATCCTTGAGACGCAGGCCCGAGACCGTGTCGTCATTCAGGTTCACTTCCGTGACGACGGCGCCACAACGTTCGAGGTCTTCGCGCTTCGAGGCGAAGCCGTGATTCTGGGCGGTGATGGACACCCGCCCTTCCTCCGTGTTCTTGACCGGCTGATTGCCCCCGCGATGGCCGAACTTGAGCTTGTAGGTCGACGCGCCGATGGCGTGGGTGATGATCTGGTGCCCGAGGCAGATGCCGAAGACCGGGTAAGACTTGATGAGATCGGCCACGGCCTCGTGGGCGTACTTCAGGGCGGCGGGATCGCCCGGGCCGTTGGACAGGAAGACGCCGTCGGGATTGAAGGCGCGGATCTCCGAGGCCGGGGTGCGGGCCGGGAAGACATGGACGTCGAAACCCGAGGCGACCAGGCGGCGGAAGATCGAGGTCTTGGCGCCGAAGTCATAGGCCGCGATGCGGTACTGGGTCGGACGGTCCTTGGGCTTGTTGAGACGGGTGCCCGGGACGGTGAACGGCTCGCAGTCGGCGACCTGGGAGTTGAAATGATACGGAGCCTTGCACGTGACGTCCTTGACGAAATCGGCGCCGACCGTGCCGGTCCAGGCGCGGGCGCGGGCCAGGGCTTCCTCATCGGTCAGGCCTTCGGTGGAAAGGCAGGCCTTCATCACGCCGGCGGAACGCAGCTTCTTGGTGAGGAAACGAGTGTCGACGCCCTCGATGCCGGGGATGCCGTACTTCGCGAGCCACGAACCCAGGTCGGTGGTCGCGCGCCAGTTGGAGACGATCGGCGAGAGCTCGCGCACGACGAAACCGGCGGCATGCGGACGGGCGGACTCGAAGTCGCCTTCGTTCACGCCGTAGTTCCCGATCTGCGGGGCGGTCATGGTGACGATCTGGCCGAAGTAGGAGGGATCCGTGAGGATTTCCTGGTAGCCGGTCATGCTCGTGTTGAAGACCACTTCTCCGCAGAGGGTGGCCGTCGCCCCGAACGCCCGACCCCGAAGAATGGTACCATCTTCAAGAGCGAGCACGGCGGGTCGGTTCATGAGGTCGTTTTGAATGAGGGTTCCGCCCCAGTGTGAAGCAAAAAAAGTAACCATGCGAAGATAGTCCCCGGGACGAGGTCAGGACCGGGCAGGACCAAGGGAGCCGACCGGCTTAAAAACCCTTGGCGACGTCGCCACCCAGCGGCGCCGGCGGACGGGCCCGCTCGTCCAGACTGTCCGCCGCATAGGGCTTGTGGACCTGCCAGCCAGCCCGGTAAGGCGCTCCGACCTGTTTCACCGTCTCGGTGATGGTCCGCAGGATGGCGGAATCGGCCCGGCGCGACCACTCGGGATGCAGCCAGACGTTGGGGCTGAGCCACTTGCCGCCGACCGCCTCGGTCCAACGAGTGACGCTATCGGGGGCTTCGACGATCAATTTGACCTCATCGGCCCTCGCCAAGGCATCCGCCTGCGGCGGCTTGGCCCACTTCGGGCTGACGGTCACCCACGCAAAACCCGGCGCGATGGGGTAAGCCCCGCAGGTTTCCAGGTGGGCCTTGAGCCCTACCGCCGCCAAAGCGGCCAGCAAAGGGGACAGATCATGGACACAAGGCTCCCCGCCGGTCAGCACCACGAACTCAGGCCGGGCTTCGGAGGCCTCGGCGGCGAGCTCGGCGGCCGAAGCCTTGCGCACCTGCTTGGGCACGAATTGAGGGTGCCAGGTCGAAGCCGAGTCGCACCAAGCGCACTTGACCGGGCAACCCTGCAACCGGATGAAGAAGGCCTTGCGACCGAGGTGGACGCCCTCCCCTTGCCAGCTGAGGAAAGTCTCGTTGACGGGGTAGAGCTCGGCCATGGTCAGGCCTTCGGCTGATAACTCGCCTTGTTCTTGGAGTCCTCGTGCAGGATGAGCTGCCGGATCCAGGCGCGGCCGCCGGTCTCCTTGCGCACCATCGGGTCGAACGTCTCGAACAGGAACCGGGCGATCCCCTCGGTGGAGACGGAGTCGATGACGAGCGGCCGGAAAAGCTTCGGGTAGTCCTGCAGGAGTTTCTCGCGGACGGGGTCTTCCTTCGCGAAGAGGCACGCGTGATCCAGGTTGTCCGCGATCCAGGTCTTGAGGAAACCGAGGCCGCCGAAGTCGACGACGAAACCGCGTTCGTCGAGGCGCTCGCAGCCGAACTCGATCTCGATCGACCAGTTGTGTCCGTGCAGGAAGGAACAGTGGCCCGCATGCCGGTGCTGCCGGTGGGCGAACGGGATGTCGCGGTAGGTCTTGCTGCAGGTGAACATGGGACAGCCAGCAGATAGGAGGGCCGACGGCCCGGTCGCAAGGAAGATGCTGGCCCGACCCGGCGTAAAACAGCCAAAAAGAGGCCTGCCGCATCCTCATACGGCAGGCCTCGGAAGGCGATGAAGCGGAGGCGGCTTAGAAGGAGTGCGACAGGCCGAGGGACCAGATCTCGCTCGAGTGTACCGGATTCACGAGGCTGCCGTTGCTACGGGACGCCAGGTTGGTGTTCTTCATCGGCGTGCTGTAGAACACGTAGGCGCTGGTCGCGGCGCCAAGCTTATAGGTCAGGCCCGCGGCGACGTGCGTCGAGAACGCGGCGCTCTCGAGGTCTTCGGCGTACGCGGTGAAACCGGCGGCGGCCATGGTGTTCTTGTCCCGGAACTGGCGGATCGCCGTGGTCTGGAGCGAGAACTTCAGCGACTCCGTCCAGTCGTAGCGCGCGCCCAGCGTGCCGGTCAACGTGGTGCCGGGGCGGAAGTTGGCGTCATAGGCCACCGCGCCTTGGGCGCCGACCTGCCAGAAGAACCACGGATGATCCGCGTCGGCCGAGTATTCGCGACGGACAGCCAGCATCAGGTCCGTCGAGCCCGTGCCGGGCTGGAGGTAACGGCGCGAGGTCGTAAGCGTGAGGTCGTCCGCCCCGGTCGGCAGCTTCACGCCGGCGATGACGGTATAGTCAGACCACTTGAAGCGGGTCGAGACGGCGACATCGCCGAGGCCGTTGATGTCCTGGCTGGTGTTGACCACGTTCGGATTCGTGCTGTTCGTGGTGATCGTCCGGTCGATGCGCGGGATCGCGAGCGACCAGACCTGGCCGCCGAGATTCGTCTCGAGGGTGGTCGTGACATTGCGATGCACCGCATAGAAGTGCGCGTGGGCGTCGTTGTTGCGGCGGTTCTGGTCGACGTAGTCGTAACGGACATCGACCGTGAACGGGCTGACGGTCGCGGCCGGACGGTCCGCGAGGTTGTCCACGCAGACGCGCACGCAACCGCACGGGCAGGCCTGGGCTTCGGTATAGGCGCCGAGGGCGAGGAGAGAGAAAAGCGCCACGCGGGAAGCGCGGGCGGAAAAGAAGGAAGCGTTCATGAAGGAATGTGTTTTGGATTTTGTCGCCGGCACGGGTGTGGCGGTCCGCGCAGGCGACGATGCGCACCAGGTGGGTGCGACTTGAGTGAGGGAGTGAGCCACGCGCCGGCCGAACTAACCGCGACCGGCAACGGTGATCAGCCGCGCGACCGAGGGGGCGGCACCGGCACCTCGCCGACCCGGATCAGCCCGACTTCATCCGCCGGCCAGGCATGCGCCCGACCCTGAAAATCTTGAGCACCGATGACAGCGAGGACGTCCACGGTGGTATCCGCCTTGGCCTTCCCCTTCGCGGGGTCTTCCTTCGCCAAGGGCTGCTGCTCGCTCTGCTTACGACCGCTCTGGGCGGCCTTGCACATCGCGCAAGGGGCGTCCGCCAAGGCCTTGGTCACCGCGGCACCGACGGAGCGTTCGGCGGCGTTCTCGACCGACATCTTCGTCCAGGCGACGACCTGCAGAAGGTCCCACGACAGGCCGGACGCGGCCAGCCACGCCACGAGGGCGAGCCAGGCAAGCGGTTGACGCAGTCGGCGGGGCACACGCCCAACCTGTCGACGCCGGGGAGGCTTTCAACCCCGGAGAGTCCCCGTCACCGGGTCTTAATCAGTCTTATCAGCCCGATAAGACTACCCGGCGTAAGGCGTCGGATCGGCCACGCCCGCGCGCACGAAGGCCTCCCGGCGCTCCACGCAGGTCCCGCACTTGCCGCAGTGCCGGTCGCCGCCGACATAACAAGACCAGGTCAGGGCGAAAGGGACGCCCAGCTCGACGCCGCGACGGACGATGGCGGCCTTGTCCATGCCGACGAACGGCCGCTCGAGCGAGACCTCGTGCCAATCGGCGAGGCGGACGGCCTTGTCCAGCGCGTCGGCGAAAGCCGGACGGCAGTCCGGGTAGATGGCGTGGTCGCCCCCGTGCGCGCCATAGGCGACGGAAGAAGCCTTGAGCGACATCGCCCAGGCCGCGGCGGTGGCGATGAGCAGCATGTTCCGGTTGGGGACGACGGTGGCCTTCATGCTGGCCTCCTCGTAATGCCCTTCGGGCACGGCGACTTGCGCGTCCGTGAGCGCATTGGCTCCGAACAGCGAAGTCACGCCCCGCAGGTCGGCGACCCGGTGCGGGACCTGGTAATAGGCGCAGATCTCGGCGGCGGCGACGAGTTCGCGACGATGCCGCTGACCATAGTCGACGGAAAGCGCGTGCACTTCCCTGCCCTCGGCCACGAGGTGGGCCAGGAGCACGGTGGAGTCCATCCCGCCGGAATGAATGATGACGGTGCGCTTCATCCTGCGGGCAAGTTGGACGCGGTCGGAGCCGAGGGCGAGTCCGTTAATCGCGGACGCGGAGCTTCGCGCCGAGCTTATCAAGATGCGAGACCGCCACGGCCTCGCCGACCCGCATGGCGGCGGACTCCTTGCGATTGCCGTCGCGCAGCCCGGAAAGGTGCAGCCAGCCGTGGGCCACGTAGAGACGCAGTTCCGTGGCCAGGGTGACCCCATGCTCCTTGGCCGCGCGGCGGGCCTGGTCGATGTTCACGCAGATCTCGCCGGCGAAGGGCTCGCCGGGATGCTCTTCGCCGACGAACGTGATGACATCGGTCACGGTCGGGTCGCCCAGGAAATCGTCGTGCAGCTTCGCCGTCTCCTTGTCGCCGAGGAAGGCGATCGACAGGGAGCCCTCCGGACACCGGTAACCTTTGAGTTTGTCGAGGGCGTGGACGACGCGCTGGACGGAGACCGCGGAGACCTTGGTCTTCGCGTGGCGGACCGAGATGTCGACGAGGCGGCTCATGCGGCGGCGAAGGCGGGCTTGAGGCGGGCCCAGAGCTCGGCGAGGGCCTGCGGCAGGACGCGGGTGTCGGCGATGACGGGCATGAAGTTGTGGTCGCCGTCCCAACGCGGCACGACGTGGAAGTGGAGATGCGTCGGGATGCCCGCGCCGGCGGCCTTGCCGAGGTTGAGGCCCATGTTGAAGCCGGCGGGGCTCATCACCTGCTGCAGGACCCGCTGGCAGAGCACGAGCAGGTCCATCAGCTCGGCGCGCTCGGCGGCGGTCAGGTCCGCGAGCTCGCCGACTTCGCGGTTCGGAAGCACCATGAGATGCCCGGGGTTATAAGGCGAGTTGTTGAGGATGACGAAGCAGTGGACGCCGCGATGGAGGATAAGGTTGGCCTCGTCGTCATTACCCGCAAGCAGGGCCGCGAAAGGGCTGC
>JBDLWC010000072.1:0-7023 GCA_039804485.1 Verrucomicrobiota bacterium | reverse complement strand
CCCTGCCACTGCAACGCGCGGCGCTTGCCCTCCTTCGCTTCCTTGAGCACCCGTTCGACGGCCTGGAAGCCCGCGGCGGCGGCGGCGTTGCCCGCGCGGATGCCGGCGAGCTCGGCCGCCGACTTCACCTGGCGGCCGGGGAAAAGTTCCGGCGTGCCGCGTTCGTTATGCTGCGCGCCGACGGGATGGAGCTCGAGGCCGAGCTCGCGGAGGCGGACGTAAAGCCCGACGGGGAAATCGGCCGGCACGCGGAAACGCTGCACCCCGCGGGCCAGCGCGGCGAAGACGATGGCGTCGGCCACCCCGGCGCGCGGGTTGGTCTTGCGCAGGTCGGCGATGATGGCGGTGAGGTTGAGCACCTCGTCGAAGGCCGACTCCTCCTGCGCCCGGCCGACTTCCATCCCCGGCAGCAGCCCGATCCGGCGGCCCTTGGCGCTGAAGGCCGGGAAGGGGTCCGAGGCGTGGAAACCGCCGAACCAGCGGAGGTCGGCGTTCTTGGAAGGGGTCGCCATCAGCAGGACGTCGCGGACAGCGGGAGCAGAGGAGCGGGCCATGGGCGGAGGATGACCGAACTCGGCTCACCGTGAAGCGCAAACGCTATCGCCCGGACAGGCCGGGCCCGCTAGGTTGGTCGCATGCCCGTCCCCGCCGCCTCGCCGACCTTCGACTTCGGAACCATGCTCCTGCCCCACCTGCCCTGGTGGGAACTGCTGATCCGCGGCATCATCGTCTACGTCTTCCTGCTCTTCCTGATCCGGCTCACCGGCCGGCGTCAGACGGGCATGCTCACCCCGTTCGATTTCATCCTGCTGCTCATCCTGAGCAACACCGTCCAGAACGCCATGAACGGCGGCGACAACAGCCTGGGCGGCGGGCTCTTCCTGGCCGGCACCCTGATCGCCATCAACTGGGGCATGCTCCTCCTGTCGCGGCATTTCCGGCTCGTGAACTGGGCGCTCGTCGGCCGGCCGGTCTTCCTCGTGCGCGACGGAAACGTGCAGGAGCAGACCATGCACCGGGAGCGCATCACGCACCACGAACTCATGGCCGCCCTGCGGACGGCCGGGCTGGCCAACATCGAGCAGGCCAAGGACGTCATCCTCGAGACCAACGGCACCATCAGCGTCATCCACCGGAGCGTGGCTTGACCTGCGGACGGCCGGCGGGCAGGCTGGACGGGCTCCTGCGAGCGCGGGTATCGTTCAGTGGTAGGACCCCACTTTCCCATAGTGGTGACACCAGTTCGAGTCTGGTTACCCGCTCCAGGAGGCCGCGAAGGGCGAGGCTTGACCCCGGGCGGGGGGCTCGGGATAGTGCCCGTCCTTGGTCACGCGGGTATCGTTCAGTGGTAGGACACCACTCTTCCAAAGTGGATACACCAGTTCGAATCTGGTTACCCGCACCAAGGAAATCGCCGCTCAGTTGCGCCAAGGCAGCTGACCCGCGGGCGTGACCTCGAGGAATTCCTTCCACGCCGCGACCTCGTCGGCGGAAAGGGACGAGGCCACCACCAGCCGCCACTTCGGCTTGGCGGGCGCGCGGCGCAAGGTCATCCCGGCCTGCTCCGGGAGGCGGTTGGCCTTGCGCGAGTTGCAGCGCACGCAGGCCGTCACGATGTTCTCCCAGTTCGTCTTGCCGCCGACGTCGCGCGGGACGACGTGGTCCAGGTTGAGCTCCTCGTCGCGGAAGGGGCGGCCGCAATACTGGCAGGTGTTGCCGTCGCGAAGGTAGACGTTGCGGCGGGAGAAGCGGATCTCGCGGCGCGGCACGCGGTCGTACTCCCCGAGCAGCAGGACGCGGGGGACGCGCAGGACGATGCACGGCGAACGGACCGACTCGCCGGCCGGCGGCGGGCTTTCCGCGGAGAACTTCAGCCACTCTTCGGCCGAAAACACGCGGTGCCCGGACGGATCGGCGTGGATGGCCGACGCGCGTCCGCGGAAGAGCAGGCTCATGGCGCGGAGCACGCCGACGATGTTCACCGGCTGCCAGAGACGGTTGAGGACGAGGACGCGTTGGTCGAGGCGCGGAGGCACTGCCCCGTCATCCTGACGCAAGAGCCGACAGGGGTCAACCCCCTCGCGTTCATCGTCCGCTCCGGGAGCGGACGGCGGGCGGGACCGGCGGAGCGGTGGGCAGGTCGGGCAGGAAGCAGGCCTGCGTGCCGCTCAGCCCGGCGGGCAGCGGATAAGGCACGCCGTCGATCGCCACGCGCAGGTGCTCGATGGCCGTGGAACGCAGTTCGGTCCGTCCGCGGACGTTGATGACGACCGGCTTGTCGCGCGGCGAGAGCACGCCGAGTCCGGGAGACTCGCCGGTCTCCAGCTCGATGAGGTGATAACGCACGCCCGCCTTGGTCGCGCGGAGGGTGATCTGGTGGGGTCGGCCCGCCGGCGGGACCGGCGCGACGACCTCGGCCGGCTGCGGTCCGGGTCGGCTCGCCGTCGACGGCGAGCTCAGAGAAAAACCGCGATCAGGATGGCGATCGCCGCGATCCCGATGACGCCGTAGATCAGCATCTCGCGGGAGATGGCCAGCGGGGCGCCCGCCGGCTCGGCGGCGAAGGCCTCGTCTTCCTCGGCGCCCGCTTCCAGCGGACGTCGCGCGGCCTTGGCCGAGTGGTGCGTGTTGAAATCGGCGCCGGCCTTCTCGTCGTCGAGACGGAGGTATTTCGCGTAGACCTTGACGAAGCCGCGCTTGTAGACGTCGGCGAGCGGGATGGACTCGAACTGGTTGGCCTCCATCGACTGGAGGTAATCGGTGCGGATCTTGGTGAACTCCGCGGCTTCGCGGAGGGTCACGCCCAGTCGCTGACGGGCTTCTTGGAGACGTTCGCCGAGGGTTTGCATGGGCCGACTTTCGCCCGACAGGGGCGAATAGGCAAGCCTCTCGTGGCCGGCTCAGGCGAGCCAGTCCCAAAGCCCGAACCAAGGCGAGGCCAGGAGCTGGATGGCGGACCACATCCCTGACCGGAAGAAGGGCAGGTTGACCGCGACGAGCAGGATGATGAACCCCCACCGGGAGAGCTGCAGGAAGATCTCCTCCGAATAAAGCCCCAGGCGGACCGCCAGGCGCGACCCGTCGAGCGGAGGAATCGGGATGAGGTTGAAGACGACCAGGCCCGCGTTGAGGAAGATGCCGCCGACGAGGAATTCGATGATCACGCGCTGCGACTGCGGATCGAAATCGCCCAGGCCGCCGATGAGCGCGAAGACGAAGCAGAGGACGAGGTTCATCGCCGGGCCGGCCAGGGTGATGCAGATGTCATCCATCCGGCGGGTCCGCGGATTCGGCAGGGAGATCTGGACGGGCTTGCCCCAGCCGATGAGCCCGAAGCCCGGGCTGAGGAAGATCATGATGGCCGGCAAGGCGATGGTCCCGATGGGATCGGTATGGGCGAATGGGTTGAGCGTCACGCGGCCCTGCAGGCGGGGGAGCGGGTCGCCGCGCAGGTCGGCCATCCAGGCGTGGCCGAACTCGTGCAGGCCGATGGAGATGATCAGCAGGATGAGCTGCAGCAGCCCGTCGCGGAGCGTCACGGCGTCCATCTCAGTCGCGGCCGCGGTCGGCGGTGTTTGGGTCGAGGATCGGCATGACGGACACCGGAGAGCAAACGCGGGCCGGCGGGTTAGCCAACCCGAAAGCGGGGCGCACTCGCTCCTTGAGGATTCGGCGGGTTCGGCTAGGTCTGTCCCATGTCGCTCGCCGCCCGCCTCCGACTCGCGCAGCAACGCGGGCTCAGCCTCCCGGCGGCGCGCACGCTGGCCCGCCTCGGGTCGCCGCAGGCCATCCAGGACTTCCTCGTGGATTTCCCGCAGAACTTCGAGCCCGAGGGCGACACGGCCCGGTCGGTCGAGCAGGCGCTGAAGCATCGCCGGGCGCACTGCATCGAAGGCGCGATGATCGCGGCCTTCGCGCTCTGGCTCCAGGGCCACCCTCCCCTGCTGCTCGATTTCAGCGCGCACCAGGACATGGACCATGTCATCGCGCCCTTCCGCGTGAAGGGCAAGTGGGGCGCGATCTCCAAGACCAACTACGTCTGCCTGCGCTGGCGCGACCCGGTGTACCGGAGCGTGCGCGAGCTCGCGATGTCGTACTTCCACGAGTACGCCAAGGGCCCGCGGAAGACCCTGCGCAGCTACTCGCGGCCCTACGACCTCAGCCGCCTCCCGCCCGAGAAGTGGGTCAGCAACCCCAAGGACTGCTGGGAGATCGCCGACCGCATCACCGCCGCGCGGCATTACGAGATCGTCACCGCCGCCGAGGCGAAGACGTTGCGCCACCGCGACGAGGTCGAGGTACGCTCCGACAAGGTCACCGTCTTCCCGATCCCGAAGTGGAAGCGCCGGCGGCTCTGAGGCTCAGCGGCGGCCGTCGTACCAGATCCCGCAGTGCTCGGGACGCTGCGCCGCACGCCCGCCGGTGAGGAGCATCCGGCAGAAGAAGCGGCCGGCCTCGGTGAGCGTATACAGTTTCAACTTACGCGAGGACGTGCGCAGGGGATGGTCCGGGAGGATCGCGAAACGCCGGCGGGAGCGGCGGGCGACGGCCTTGAGCCGGCGGCTGAGGAAGACCTCCTCGCCCGCGTAGTAGTCCGTGCCGAAGCCGCCCGCCGCGCGGAAGGCGGCCGCCTCGACCCAGACGCAGGAACCGGCGGCCCAGCCGGCCAGGCGGCTCCAGAGATTCCACAGCCCGCAGACGAACCGGGCGTACCGCGGCGTGCCCGGCTCGAGCTCGACCGTGCTCCCGCCGCCGACGAAGCGGCCGTCGGCGATGCGCCCGGCGATGTCCGCGAAGAGCGCGGCGGAAGGCCAGGAATCGGCGTCGATGAAGACCAGCCAGTCGCCGGTCGCGGCCCGCGCGCCCGTGTCGCGGGCCCGGCCGATCTGGTTCACCGGCTCGAAGACCACCGTCGCGCCCGCGGCCCGCGCCAGTTCGGCCGTGCGGTCCGTCGAGTTGTTGTCGCAGACCACGCATTCCCACGTCCACCCGCGGGCGACGAAAGCGGTCGCCGCGGCGGCGACGGCGGCGAGCGCGGCGGGGAGGTATTTTTCTTCGTTGAACGCCGGGATGACGACGGAGACGCGCATCTCGGCCCGGCGCTCAGCTGACGTGCTCCAGGGCGCAGGCGGCGGCGCCGACCACGCCGACATTGCCGCCGAGTCCGGCGGGCACGATCGTGCAGACGGCCGAGAGACGCGGGAAGGCGTACTGCTGGGCGCTCTTGCGCATCGGGACGAAGAGCGCGTCGCCGGCCGCCGTCACGCCGCCGCCGACCACGATGATGTCGGGGTTGAACGTGTTGATGACGGCGCCGAGGCCGCGGCCGAGGTAGTTGATCGACGCGGCCCAGATCTCATCGGCGAGCGCGTCCCCTTCGGCCATCGCCTGGAAGAGGTGGTGCGTGGTGACCTGCTCGAGGGTGCCCGCGTGCCTGAGGATGGTCGAAGGCCGGCCGGCCGCGAGCGCTTCGCGGGTGCGGCGGGCGATGGCCGTGCCCGAAGCATAGACTTCCCAGCAGCCCGGGTTGCCGCAGCCGCAGCGGGGGCCGTCCATGGTGAGCGGGATGTGGCCGAGCTCGGCCGCGTTGCCGTTGGAGCCGCGCATCAGGCGGCCGTCGATGACCGCGCCGCCGCCGATGCCGGTCGAGACGGTGATATAGACGACGTTCTTCTTGCCCTTGCCGGCGCCGAAGCGGTACTCGCCGAGCGCGGCGGCGTTGCAATCGTTGTCGATGCGGGCCGGCAGTCCGCCGAAGGAGCTGCTCAGGAAGTCGGTGATCGAGAAGCCCGTCCAGCCCGGCAGGTTGGGCGAACCGTCGACGCACCCGCGGGCGATGTCGAGCGGGCCCGGCGAAGCGACGCCGATGGCGACGAAATCGACCGGACGCAGCTTCAGTTCGGCGAGGAGCGCGTGCGCGGCGGCCGCGACGCGTTCGCAGGCCTGCTGCGGGCCCTTCTCGGCGAAGGTCTCCACGCGGCCCGAGCCGAGCAAGGTGCCGTCCTCGTTGACGACGCCGAAGGCGAATTTCGTGCCGCCGAGGTCAAAAGCTAATACTTTGCGCATGGATCAAGGGGTGGTGTCGCGGGCGGGACGGGCGAAATCGTCCTGCAGGCGGACGATGTCGGTCAGGTCCGGCGTCGAAGACTCGAGCAGGACGCTGTCCTCCAAGGCCTCGAACCGGTGGATCGTACGGACCGGAATGTGGGCGGTCTGGCCGGGCAGCCAGACGTACTGGTCGGCCGCCGTCACCGCGGAGGCGGCGGGCGTCTCGCCGGCCGCGACGGGCTTGAAGGTCAGCACCATCTTGCCCGAAAGGAGGTAGAGGGTCTCCGTCTTGCGTTCGTGGTACTGGAGGCTCAGGCGGCAGCCGCGACGGACTTCGAGGATCTTGCCGGCGTAGGCCGCCTGGTCGGCGAACCAGATTTCCCGACCCCACGGCTTCTCCACGGTCTTGGGCGTATGCAGCGGCTCGGCCATGGCTGTGGTGTGACGAAAAAGGCCTGCTTAGCCAAGCAAATCCCCGAAGAAGTCCGGCTGGTCCATGGCGCCGACCAAGGGCCGCACCAGGTGGGGCGCGTCGACCGCCACCCGGTTGACGTCGGGCGCGACGCGGTGCATCGCGAGCGTGCGATCGGGAGCGGTCGCGGCGAGCGCGGCGAAATCTTCCGGCGTGAACGGACGTTCGGCGAGCCAGGCGGAACGCGCCGCGCCCGCGAGCACCACCGGCATGCGGGAATGCACTTCACCCGCCTCGCGATTGGGCGCGACGGTCACCAGGCAGAGCGTCCGGCGGTAGCCCCCGTCAGCCGCCGGCCGGAGCGACCACAACCCGCCGAGAGCGAGCGGCCCCCCGTCGGCGGCGCGGAAATAATACGGCACCTTGAGCTTACCCTCTGTCTTCCACTCGTAATAACCGTCGATCGGGACGAGGCAGCGCCGCGCCCGGGCGGCGTCGCGGAAGGTCGGGCGGGCGAAGATCTCCTCGGCGCGGGCGTTCGCGTGGCCGGCCTCCTCGGCCGG
>JBDLWC010000071.1:0-4465 GCA_039804485.1 Verrucomicrobiota bacterium | reverse complement strand
CTATCGTATTATCTGGCCGCCCGAACCCGTGAATTCGAGACGCAGGATGGGATGCACCTCATCGGCGGCCTGAAAGCCCAGCTTCTTTACTGAACATGTCCGTCATCGCCGTCGTCGACGTAGGGTCGAATTCCATCAAAGTCTCCGTGGTCGAGGCCGCCGGCCGTCGAGAGCTGGCGAGGGCCAGCGAAGACGTCCGCCTGCAATCTGATTCGCACCCCTCCGACCCGTTGTCGTCCGAATCCATGACGGCGGCGGTCGCCGCCATCGGCCGCCTGCTCGGCTTCGCCCGGAGCCATGGGGCGACCCGCTTCAACGTCCTGGGCACGAGCGCGGTCAGGGAGTGCGCCAACCGTGCTGACTTCGGCGCGAAGGTGCTCGCCGCGACAGGAGTGCCTTTGACGATCGTCTCCGGTGAAGTCGAGGCGCGCTTGGCCGCCGCCGGCGTGCGGACCGACCCTGCTTACGCAGGTTATGCGGATATCCTGGCTTTCGACCTAGGCGGCGGGAGCCTCGAGCTCTCGGCGCTTCGCGGGCAACGCTGTGTCCTGGCGCGTAGCTTTCCTTTGGGTTCGGTGCGCCTGACCCACGGTTTCCTGCGGGGCGGACTCGGCCCGGTCGACGAATTGGATCAGGTCTCCATCCGCACGCACATCCTCGGCATGCTGTCTTCGGTGGTCCCTGCCAAGGCCGCGGAAAGCTTCCTGATCGTCGGGGCAGGCGGGGCTTTCGCCACCGTGGCATCATACCTCGAAGCGATCGGCGAAGCCCCCGTCGGCGGTCGGCTGCCGATGCTACGCATCCGCGAACTGAGGGACCGTCTCTGCGGACTCGACCTTGAGACCCGTCGACGGATCACCGGGGTGCCTCCGGAGCGCGCCGATATCATGCCCGCCGCCTTGATTACTTTGGGTGTCCTCGCAGATTTGACGGGCGCCGAAGCCTTCCATCTCTCCTACCGTGGTGTCCGCCACGGCATGATGGAACTGATGCTCGGCCCTTCCGGAGAACACCTTTGAACCTCATGCCCGCCCTGATCGCCGCTCTCTCGCTGTTTGTTGCGGTGCCATTGTCCGCCGCGCCGGAGTCCGGATGGGTCGTGTCGGTGTCGCCTGAGGGGATGGCCATGATTCGTCCGTCGGCGGGTGAGCCCGTGAGCCGTCGGTTCCTTGAGGGCGACCGGCTGGTGGGCTGGACGGGTCGTCTGGTCCGATACGAGGCGGTCAAGGAAGGCGCGGAGACGCGTGCCGAACGGGTCGTCTCGGCCGATCCCGAGGAATTGCGCCGCGTCGCCGAGGTGACCGACAGCCTGCGTCGGGAGACCGTGGACAAGGGCAGGGTGGTCACGCGCATGCCGAACGAGCTGATGCCGAACATGGCCCTCTGGGATCAGGATGGCCGGCTTGTGATGAAAAAGGACTTCCTGGGTCACGCCGTCGCCCTGAATTTCGTCTTCACCAGCTGCCGTGTCGCCCGGATGTGCCCGGCATCGACCGCCTGCATGAAAGCCCTCGCCGACCAGCTGTCTAAGCAGCCGGCCGCCAAGGGCGTCCGACTCGTGACCATCACTTTCGACCCCGAGACCGATACCCCAGGCCGACTGCGCGCCTATGCGGACGGCTACGGCATCGACCACGCCCGTCATCGTTTCCTGACGGGGGATCCTGGCCAGATCAAAGACCTCATGCGCCACTACGGCATCCAGACCTTGAAGGAAGACGGTACGATCGTGCACAACGCCTCCTTGATCGTCCTCACGCCGGAAGGTCGCATCGCCTTCCGGAGCGAAGGACCGACCTTTGACGCCGAAGAGGTCGCCAAGCGTCTCCTGGCCATCGAAGCACCGCAGCTTATCTCCCGATGACCCCGCTCCGCCAGGCCGCCATCATCTCCGGAGCGGCTTTGCTCGGATACTTCGGCTTGCGGGCGCTTCCGGATACCCAGTGCGCGTTTCTTCACGCCGACCACGCTCCTGTCATCGTCGATGGCTTGGAGTTCTGCGGCTTGAACGAAGAGGCCAATTTCTACTCGCCCGCGGCCTTGCGTTTCCCGGTCACCGCGTCGGCCGTCCTCTCTTCAGACGGTGCCGGCGGCGTCCTGCGTCTGTCGAAGGATGACGGACATCCCTACTACGGACACGAGGTGGCGGTCTCGCATACGCAGAAGGTCCACCTCCACTTGAGACAGGTCGGCGGCGCCCGGGCCTATGCCCACGTCCACCCTCAGCCGGAGGCGGATGGTTCCTGGCGGTTCTACGTTCCGCCCAACTTGCGCGGACACGCGCTCGAGGCTTACCTTGATTTCACCGACGTCCGCACCGCTCGCGTGATGATGGCCCAGCTGTCCATTCCCGCCGTTCCGGTCACGGTTGCCGCCGCGCCTGAGGCCCGTAATGCGATCGTCTCCTTCTCGGCTTCGTCTTTCCGGACGGGCGAGTCCGCCTTGCTGCGGTTGCAGCTCGCCGGCCCCCGGGGCAAGCCGCTGAAGCTGCGGCCGATCATGGGTTCGCTCGGACATGCGGTCGTTTTCTCGCAGGACAAGCCGGGCGCGGGCTATGCGCACATGCACCCGACCTTGGAGGGCGGCGAATACGAGCCTAACCCGACGCTCTCGTTCCGGCTGAGGCTGCCGGCTCCGGGAAATTATGACCTCTGGCTGAACCTGAGCGACGGCGAGGAGGAACTCCTCCGGACGACGTTGGTGATCACGCCTTGAGCGAGCGGAAATAAGCGATGGTGTCGGCCAGGCCTTCCGCCACGGAGGATCGGGGAACCCACCCGGCCTCGCGCAGCCTGGCGTTCGATGCCAGCGAATGACGGACGTCGCCCGCTCTTTCCGGCAGCATCCGGATCTCGGAGCGTGAGCCGGTCAGCCGGATGACATCGGTCGCCAGGGACAAGATGCTGATGCTCTGACCGTAACCGACGTTGTAGGTCCCGGTCATCGCGCCGGATGCGCCGGCATGGGCCAAGGCTCCGACGACGTCCTTCACATGGACGAAATCACGGGTCTGACCGCCGTCCCCGTGGATCTCGATGGGTTCGTCGCGCAGGGCCCGGGAGATGAAAATCGGCACTGCCGCGGCGTAGGCGGAACGAGGATCTTGGCGGGGGCCGAAGACGTTGAAGAAGCGCAGGCTGGTCGTGCCGAGGCCATGCCGGGCATGGTATGACTCGAGCAGCTGTTCGCCCGCGAGCTTGGTCTCCGCGTAGGGCGAGCGAGGCGCCGGTGCCATGGCCTCCAGCTTCGGGACGGTCGGGTCGTCTCCGTAGATCGCCGCGGAAGAAGCCAGGACGACCTTGCGGACGCCGGCCGCCACGGCGGCGTCGAGCACGCGCCGGGTGCCTTCGGTGTTGAGTTCCGCGCACTCGGCGGGCCGGGAGACGGACTCAGGGACGGAGATCATCGCGGCCAGATGGTAGACCTCGGTCGCGCCCTCGATGGCCTGCCTCAAGGCTCCCAGGTCCAGGATCGAGCCGTTGAGGAAATGGCAGCCGACGCCGTCGAGATTGCGCGCATAGCCGCTGCGCAGGTCATCTAACACGGTGACGGACGACTCAGCGGCGAAAAAGCGCGCGAGGTGCGAACCGATGAACCCGGCTCCGCCGGTGATGAGAATACGACGGCTCATGATTGTTCGACCAGCGCCTGCATGGCGGGCATCTGCGCTTCGATCGAGGAGACGAGCGCGAACTGCGTCCGGGCCCGGTCGAGGTTATGTCCGTCGCGATGCGTCTTGAAGTAGCGGTCGCCTTCGAGCCAGTCCGTGAGGAAGCGCAAGCCGGTCTCGAAGGTGATCAGTTTGCCCGCGAACGGAAGCAGCGCCTTTTCGCGCGGCGTCAGGAAGGCGCCGGCCGTCGACAGATAGCCTCGCACCAGCGCCTCGAACATCGGCAGCCGGAGCCTGACCGATGAGAGGTCGCGTTCGTCCTCCTGCGCCGACGAGGAAGACGTACGCACCAGGTCGCCGAAATCATAGAGAGGGGAACCGGGCATCACCGTGTCGAGGTCGACGACGCAGACCCCTTCGTACGTGACATCATCCAGCAGCACATTGCCGAGCTTCGCGTCGTTATGGGTGATCCGCTCCGGCAGTGAGCCGTCGGCCAGGCCGTCGGTGATCACGGCGACTTCCGCCGCCCGGGAACAGGCGAAAGCGATCTCGGGTCCGCTGTCCGCGACCCGTCCGGCGATGTCGCGCTCCACCGCCTCGAGGAAGCGGGCGTATCGCGAGGGGGTGTGATGGAAATCCGGGATCGTCTCGTGCAAGCGGTCGCCGGGAAGGTCGCTCATCAAGGCTTGGAAAGCGCCGAAGGCCCGGGCGGCCTCGTAAGCCTGCGCGGGATCACGGACGACGTCGAACCCCGCGGTTCCTTCGATGTAATCGAGGCAACGCCAATGTTGGCCCGCGGCGTCGACGAGCCAATGCCGGCCCGTTTGCGTCGGGATGAGGCGGAGAGCACGG
>JBDLWC010000070.1:0-3308 GCA_039804485.1 Verrucomicrobiota bacterium | reverse complement strand
CCAAGGACTCGACCGACTGGATGTCGCGCCACTTCTTCACCGGCGGCATCATGCCGTCCAACTGCCTCGCGAGCCGCTTCCAGGACGACCTGAAGCTCGAGCAGCAGTGGGAGGTCGACGGACGCCACTACGGGCAGACCTCGGAGCATTGGCTCCAGAACACCGACCGCCACCGCGCGGAGATCCTGCGGATCTTCGCCCAGACCTACGGACCCGAGCGGGCCAAGGCCTGGCTGGCCAACTGGCGCGTCTTCTTCATGGCCTGCGCCGAGCTGTGGAACTTCCGCGGCGGCGCCGAGTGGATGGTCTGCCACTACCGCTTCGCCAAGCGCGCGGGCTAAGTCCGCGTTTGCCACCGGCCCGCGGCGGCGTTTGCTCCGGAGCATGCAGAGCTTCGAAGAGAACGGCGTGCCCATGGAACGATGGAAGGTCGGCGCCTCGACGTACGAGACCTGCCTCACCCGCGGCGCGCGGCTGCTGCGCTGGCGGCTCGACGTCCCCGCGGGCCGGCGCGAGATCCTCTTCTGGCCCGAGGGCGCGCCGATGGACCTCGGCAAGATCGGCCCCGTGCGCGGCGGCAACCCCATCCTCTTCCCGTTCATGGGACGCAACTACGCCGACGGCGAGAAGTTCGCCTGGAAGGCCGCCGACGGGGTCAAGCGCCCCATGCCGCAGCACGGCTTCGCCCGCGATTCGGCCTTTGAGATCGTCGAAAGCGGTCCGCGCCACGCGGTGGTCCGCCTCGTGCCGGACGAGCGGGCGCGCGACTGCTACCCCTTCGCGTATGACTTCCGCGTCCGCTTCGACTTCCTCGAGCTGTTCCTCCGGATCACCTTCGAGTTCGAGAACCGCGACGCCCACCCGCTGCCATGGTGCGCGGGACACCACTTCTATTTCACGCTGCCTTGGCACGCGGGCCTCAGCCGGCGCGACTACGTGGTGAAGATCCCCTCGAAGAAGCAGTGGCGCCATGCCGCCGACGGCAAGCTCGTGCCTTTCGCCGAGCTCAAAGGCCAGGAGGCGATCGGCTTCGACAGCCCGCATCTCTCGGACTGCATCTTCACGAACCTGAAGTCCGCGACGGTCAGCTTCGGACCGAAGTCCGGCGAAGAGGACATCAGCGTGAAGGTCGGCGAAGAGCCGATCCCGGGCGCGTGGGCCAGCGTGGTCACCTGGACTCCCGATCCGGAAGCCCCGTACTACTGCGTCGAACCTTGGATGGGCCCGCCCAACAGCCCCGAACACAAGAACGGGCTCCGTTTCGCGGAGCCCGGCCAGGTCGACACCTTCGTCACCGAGGTGTCGTTGATGTAAGGCTCGCGCCTTACTTGCTGCTGCTGCTGTTGAGGGGCAGCTTGCCCTTCGCCTTGGCGGGAGCCTTGGTCGCGGCAGGCGCCGGAGCGGGCTCGACGATGGCGACCGGGGTCAGGCCGGCGGCCGGGACGAGGTTGGCGTCGCCGGCACCGTCGGTGACCGGGGACGGACCCTTTTCAGGACCCATGCAACCGACGAAAGCAGTGGAAAGGAGGGAGAGAACGAACAGGTTGCGTACCATGGCAGTGAGGTTAGGTTGCGTGGACTTTACCCCGCATGGCTCACCGCACAAGCGCAGATTCTGGCCCGCTCACCCTCTTCGTCTGCACGGGCAACTTCTACCGGAGCCGCCATGCCGAGGCCCTCTTCAATTGGCACGCCACCCGGATGGGGCACCCCGCCCGGGCCTTCTCCCGCGGCCTGCTGACGTCCCTGGTCGCCGACGAACCCACCCTGCTGTCCCGGGACACCGAAAGGCGCCTGCGCGAGCTCGGCGTGCCCTTGGAACTGACCGGGGCCGCCCCCACCCAGCTCCGCCGCGAAGACCTCGAACGGGCCCACCGCACGATCGCCCTCAAGCGGGACGAACACCATGCGATGATGCTGCAGGCCCACCCGGAGTGGGCGGACCGGATCGACTACTGGACGGTCCATGACATCGACTGCGCGCATCCGGACGAAGCCCTGCCACAGATCGAGGCGAAGATCCTCGAACTGGTGCAGGGCCTCCGGGGCTGAGCGCGAAGGCCGCTCAGGCCGCGGAACCGGCGTCGGCGCGACGCAGCGTCTCGAGGTGCGAGGCCGCCTGATTGAGCAGGCCACGGAGCTCGACCATCGTTTCCTGAGCGACGTCGGCCTTGGTCGCCGCGGCTTCCTTAAGGGCTTCGGCGCGACGGGCCAGCTCCTGGGCCAGCTCGTGGGCGGCGGCGATGGTCTTGGCCTTGAGTTCGCGGGTGCGGACGTCGAGACGGGCGGCCAGGGAGTCGATGTCGCGACCGAGGGTGCGGCTCTTCTCCTTGAGCTCGGCGGCCATGATGCGGGAGTCAGGCACGCGACGCAGGTCCTGCGTCAGGCCGACCTTGGAGAGGGACCAGATGATCCACTTGGTGGGGTCGAACTGCCAGGGCTTCACGCCGTTGCGGTAGTCGTGCTGGAACTCGTGGTGATAGTTGTGGTAGCCCTCGCCGAAGGTCAGGAGCGCGACGGCGCCGCTGTCGCGGGCGCTATGGTCGGTCGAATAGGGACGGCGGCCGATCATGTGGCACAGGGAGTTGATGCAGAACGTGCCCTGCTGGACGACCACCGTGCGGAGCAGGCCGGCGATGAGGAAAGCCGCCAGGGCGGTCATGCCCGGGTTGGCGTAGCCCATGAACGAGGCGTAAGCGTAACCAAGGGCGGCGGGGCACACGAAGCCCACGAAGGCGCCGATCCACTGGACATAACGGTGCTGCCACATGACCAGCGGGTCAGCCTCGAGGTCCTTGACGTTGGTGACGGGCGGCTTCGGCTTCAGACGGAAGAGCAGCCAGCCGATGTGCGCGTAGAAGAAGCCCTTGGAGATATCGTACGGGTCTTCGTCTTCGTCGACGTGCTTGTGGTGGATACGGTGGTCAGCGGACCAATCCAGGGCCGAATTCTCGAAGGAAGCGGCGCCGAAGAGGAGGACGAAGAGCTTCACCGGCCACTTGGCCTTGAAGGAGAGGTGGGAGAACAGGCGGTGGTAGCCCAGGGTGATGCCGAAACCCGTGGCATAGTAGTAAAACACGAACATCGCCCAGATGAAGCCCCAGCCGTGGACCTTGTTGGCGGCGTCAGCCGGCAGGTTGAACTGCGTCCAGAGGAACCAGGGCACGACGGTCAGGGAAAGCAACGCGGTGCCGATGAGGAAGGTGGAGGTCACCCACTCGATGCGGTAGATCGGGAAGTTTTTGAACTTCATAGACAGGGAAAATTAGCCCTCAGTCCCCCTGTGGCGAGAGGAAACAGCCCAGCTA